>NZ_JAACYS010000007.1 GCF_009996845.1 Pallidibacillus pasinlerensis
CACAAAGGCTTTTGCTGTTCCCGCTGGACTCTGAATATGCTTCACTGATTTTGCACCGCAGAAAAAATGGAAAGCATTTTTTTCGAGTCGCCGCCAATTTCCTCATCAAAAGTCTGTATTTTCTACTTTTCGGACAGCTCCTTCAGTTGTACAAAAACAATGTTTGGAAACTTAGTAGCATGTTCCATTAGTTTTTAATAATCTTATACTTTTAAGAACTTCCGCACTGACATTAAACTTCCGATCACACCAATTACACAACCCATTAATAGTAACAAACCACTTAACTGGTAAACGAACGGTGAGAAATCCAATAATTGGATAAATGTATTACCAATATGCGGTTCAATAAAGTTAGAAACGTTTTTGTAAAGAATGGCAATAATTGAAATTGGAATAATGGAACCAAATACACCTAACCATAATCCTTCTAGGAAAAATGGCCAGCGGATAAAGCCATTCGTAGCACCTACTAATCTCATAATTTCAATTTCTTCACTTCTTGCATTGATTGTAATTTTAATAGTATTTGAAATTAAGAATATAGCAGTAAATAATAATCCAAGGATTAATACAATCCCAATAGTTCGAGCGACTTTTATAACATCAAACAGTTTTTCCGTTTGAGCTTGTCCATAGTTCACATCAAATACATGTTCAAATTTTTGAATGGCTGCTGCAATTTTACCGGTAGACTCAGGTTTGCTTGCTTTTACGATAAACGCATCATTTAATGGGTTATCCTGTTCATACAGTTTCAAAACTTCTCCATCTTCACCGAAACTTTCAATTAACGCATTAAGTTCGTCTTCTTTCGAGGAGTAAGTAACCGATTCAACACCATCTAAATCTTTAATTTGCTGTTCTAATGCCTTTTGTTGATTTTCATCTGCAGTAGTTTCAACTAACACTTTAATAGAGACGTCTTTTTCAATCGATGTTGCAACCGAATTTAAATTCATTAAAATCGCGTAAAAAACACCGACTAATAATAATGTCACTGTAACCGCACCAACAGAAGCGACGGTCATCCAGCCATTACGAAAAATACTTTTAAAACTTTCCCTTGCATGGCGGCCGACTGTTCTATACTTCATAACCGTATTCACCTCGTTGTTCATCTCGGACAATTGTTCCACCTTCAATGGCGATAACCCGGTGTTTAATTTCGTTTACAATTTCTTTATTATGTGTCGCCATGACAATCGTTGTTCCACGAGCATTAATTTCTTCAAACACACGCATAATTTCCCAAGAATTTTCTGGATCCAAATTCCCTGTAGGCTCGTCCGCAATAACAAGGCTAGGTGAATTCACAATCGCACGAGCAATCGATACCCGTTGTTGCTCACCACCAGATAATTCTGTAGGAAACATTCGAGCTTTATGTTTTAAATTTACAAGATCTAATACACTCATAACACGTTTTTTAATAATTCTTGGTGATTCTTCAATTACTTCCAATGCAAAAGCAACATTTTCATAGACTGTAAGTTTCGGTAACAATTTAAAATCCTGGAAGACGACGCCGATATTTCTCCGAAAAAGAGGGACTTTACTATTTTTTAATTTCGTAATATCTACACCATTTACGATAATTTTCCCCTCTGTCGGCTTTTCTTCGCGGTACATCATTTTAATGAAAGTGGATTTCCCTGCACCACTTTGACCAACAACATATACAAATTCCCCTTGCTCAATTTCAACATCTATCCCATTAACAGCGACTACACCATTCGGATACTTTTTATATACATTTTCCATTACAATCATTTGTAATCACCTTTACTATTTTAAAGTATATTCTTAACATTTTTCATCATTAATTGTCAAAAGTTATATATTCCACGTCATATTTCTTCACAATAATCATTATAACATCAAATATTGACATAAAAAGCTAAAATTTGGTTACAAATACATTTCAAGTCCGAAAAATAATTGGCATAATACCCAATATTTTGTAAAATTTTTGTGGAATATGTTGTCCACTATCCATTATACATATCCTATCAAAAAGAGAAACCGTTAATTTTCACCTTTTTACCTTTAGCAACTATTATATATATCGGCACCAATTAAAAGTTTTAATTAATTTGCTTTTGAAGGATTTAAGACAATCTCTTTTAAACAAAATAGGACTTCTAATCGAAGTCCTAGATTTCTTTCAAATGTTAAATTCGTTATTACACTACTTATACGTTGCTAACCAATCAGCAACTTTCTTTGCATCTTCACCTTTTAATATTCCTTTTGGCATTGAGCCAACTCCATTTAAAATAATTTCTTCAATTTCTTCACTCGTATACTTACTACCAATTTTATCTAAATCAGGTGCATAACCTTCTCGCATATCGGTACCATGACAGCTTGAACATGACTGCATATACAGTTGTTCTGGTGTCAAATTTGATTTATTAGCATCACTACTGTCATTTCCTCCACCGCCACATGCAGCTAAAATTAAAACAAGCAGTCCCACAATTACACCATAAAATTTTTTCCGCATTTTTCTCCCCCTTGATTTGTAAAATTCGCAAACATTTTTTTATGGTAAAAAACTATTAAAACTACATTAGTAGTATATGAACTATGAGAATTTTTTAAAACCTTGACCTAATACTTCAGCTGCATCTAGTACAATCACAAAGGCATCTGGATCAATCAGACGAACCACTTGTTTTAAATTTGTGAATTCCGATTGATCAACGACTACCATTAATGGTTTACGCTCTTCATTCGTATAACCGCCATAAGCTTGAAACTTTGTTAAGCCACGGTCAATTTCTTCAAAAATGGCATCACGGACTTTTTCTTCTTCCTTCGTAATGATTAAAACCATTTTCGAACGATTCAGGCCGATTTGTACAATATCGATAGTCCTGCTTGTTATATATAACGCTATTAATGCAAACAGTCCTTTTTCAATATTAAATACAATAGCAGCTGATATTACAATTAAGCCATCAATAAGTGCGACACATTTACCAAGGGAAATTCCCGTATATTTCGCTAAAATTTGTGCTGCAAGGTCTGTTCCACCCGTTGATGCATTTCCACGGAAAACAATACCAATTCCTAATCCGATACCCATTCCGCCGAAAATAGCTGCTAAAATAGGATCCATTGTCCACGGTTCCATATCTTTCGTTAAAAAAACGACGAATGGTAAAAATACAGTTCCTAACAAAGTTTTTATTCCGTATATATAGCCTAAAATAGCAACCCCGGCTATAAATAGCGGTATATTTAATGCCCACTGTACATAGGCTGGCTCCCATCCAAACAATCCGTATGTAATTGTACTAATTCCGCTGACTCCACCGGATGCAATTTCATTCGGTAATAAAAAAGCATTAAATGAAACTGCCACAATGGCAGAGCCAATCAATACTAAAATAATATTTTTTACTTTTTCATAAAATGGGATTTGAATCGTTTTCTTCCTTCTTCTCATAAAAAACTCCTTATGTATAAATAACTCGTGTCAATTCTATTCTATGGTTTATTATTTACAAAATCAACGAAAAGCGAACATCCTAGAATTCTCCTTTATAAAAAGTGGTGGCGGACGCTTTCCGCGGGCACGACCTCAGCCTCCTCAACGCTCAAAGGCGTTTGCGGGGTCTTCGGTTCGTGCGCTTCCCGCTGGAGTCGCCGCCACCACTATTATTAAGGCTAAAAATTTATTTTCTTATAGAAATTCTTGACCAGTATTTGTTGATGTTTATTCTATTGAACAATCCATATTGTTAAAATTATTGAATCGTCGTCCGTAAATATGCATCAATAAATTGATCAATTTCACCGTCCATAACAGCGTTGACGTTTCCTGTTTCTACATTCGTACGGTGATCCTTTACCATAGAATATGGATGGAATACATAGGAACGGATTTGACTACCCCAACCAATTTCTTTTTGTTCACCGCGGATTTCCGCTAATTTTTTCTCTTGTTCTTCTACTTCTTTTTGATACAATTTTGCCTTTAACATTTTCATCGCAGTTTCCCGGTTTTGAATTTGTGAACGTTGTGCCTGACTTGCCACAACAATCCCTGTCGGAATATGGGTAATTCGAACAGCAGATGATGTTTTGTTAACGTGCTGTCCACCGGCACCACTGGCACGATAAGTATCAACCCGAATATCTTCTGGACGCACTTCAATTTCAATATCATCGGAAACTTCCGGCATCACTTCACAAGATACGAAGGAAGTATGGCGTCTACCGTTTGAATCAAACGGAGAAATTCGTACTAAACGATGAATTCCCTTTTCAGCTTTTAAGTAGCCGTAAGCATTTCGACCTTGAATCGATAATGTTACACTTTTTACCCCAGCTTCTTCACCAGGTAAATAATCTAGTACTTCAACTTTAAATCCTTTTTGTTCAGCCCAACGTGTATACATGCGAAGTAGCATAGAACACCAATCTTGAGATTCTGTTCCACCGGCACCTGGATGCAGCTCTAAAATGGCATTATTTTTATCATACGGACCGTTTAATAATAAATGCAACTCAAACTGATTTAAACGGTTCGTTAACTCTTCTAATTTTTCTTCAAGCTCTTGTTGCATTTCTTCATCAGGTTCTTCCTTAATCATTTCATAGGCAACTTCTAAATCTTCATACGTTTCGTTTAACGCATGAAATTCATTCACTTGATCTTTTAATGCATTCGCTTCTTCAATAATGCCTTGTGCTTTCTTTTGGTCATCCCAAAAATCAGGCATCGTCATAATTTCATCCAGTTCTGCAATACGTGCCTCTTTATTTTCTAAGTCAAAGAGACCCCCTAAAGTCCGCTAATCGTGTAGCTGTTTTTTCTAGTTCATTCCGAATTTCTGCTAATTCCATAGCAATCACCTCTATATAATAATAATTCAAAACTCAATATTATGTTAACAAATTGACTATAACTTCATGCTGTCGAAAAAATTCCTCTAATTTTTCAACAGCATATTTTCCAGGAAATTTTTAGACAAAAAATGATACATAATAATGTCGATTTTTTTAAAAAACTGAAGATCTTGTTGAATTTTGTCATTCATAATTAATTTTAACAAATAATATTCACAACAAAAAAGTTAAATATTGAATTCAAAAAAGAGGGAGAAATAAATTCCTCACCCCTTGAGTCGACAATAATATTTTATTATAGTTGGCAAAAGTTTAGCAAGAATTTTTCTTATTGCGCTACTTTACCATGGCAGTTTTTATATTTTTTCCCGCTGCCGCATGGACAAGGATCATTTCTTCCAATTTTATTTTCTACGCGAATTGGTTTCCGTTTTGGTTTTTGATCACCGTCAGATGAAGGAATCACCGCTTGCCCTTTCGCCACTTCTTGACGCTTCAAGTTATCGACAATTTGCGCCTTCATAATGTATTTTGCTACATCATCTTTAATTGATTCTATCATATCATTGAACATTTCAAAGCCTTCCGTTTGATATGCTTGTAACGGGTTGCTTTGACCATAGGCACGTAGATGAATACCTTGTCGCAACTGGTCCATTGCATCAATATGATCAATCCATTTTGAGTCAACGGAACGAAGAACAATAACTCTTTCGAACTCACGCATTTTTTCTGGTCCGAGTTCTTCTTCTCTCTCGTTATATACTTCTTCTACTTTTTCAAGAATCATACTGATTAATTCATCTTGTTCTTTCCCTTGTAAATCATCAAGAGAAATCGCCGATTCCGGTAGTAAGTTACCATGTAGATAATTTATTAACCCTTTTAAGTTCCAATCCTTTTGATCTGGATCTGAAGTAAAGGCATGAACATTACGTTCTACTACATCTTTAATCATATTGATGACAACTTCGCGAATGTTTTCTGAATCCATTACTTCGAAACGTTGTTTATAAATAACTTCACGTTGTTGACGAATAACATCATCATATTCTAATAGACGTTTACGCGCGTCGTAGTTATTTCCTTCCACACGCTTTTGTGCAGATTCAACAGCTCGTGTAACCATTTTACTTTGAATAGGTTGGGAATCATCCATACCTAAACGAGACATCATATTTTTCATATTATCGGAACCGAAGCGACGCATTAACTCGTCTTCCATTGATAAATAAAACTGCGTTACCCCTGGATCACCTTGACGTCCAGAACGACCACGAAGCTGGTTATCAATCCGTCGGCTCTCATGACGTTCCGTACCAATTACGGCTAAACCACCTAATTCTCTTACACCTTCACCAAGTTTAATATCCGTACCACGTCCGGCCATGTTTGTCGCAATCGTAACTGCGCCCTTTTGACCAGCATTAGCAATAATCTCCGCTTCACGGGCATGGTTTTTCGCGTTTAAAACATTATGTGGGATACCACGTTTCTTTAACATTTGTGAGATCAATTCCGATGTTTCAATCGCAACTGTACCAACAAGAACCGGCTGACCTTTTTTATGGCGCTCAGCAATGTCTTCAACTACTGCTTTAAACTTACCTTCCATTGTTGCATAAATTAAATCTGGACGGTCATCCCGAGCAATCGGTTTATTCGTTGGAATTTCAACTACGCTCATTCCATAAATGTTACGGAATTCCTCTTCTTCCGTTTTCGCTGTACCTGTCATACCTGCAAGTTTTTGATACATCCGGAAGTAGTTTTGGAACGTGATCGTTGCCATTGTTTTACTTTCGTTTTGGATCGGTACACCTTCTTTAGCTTCGATTGCTTGGTGCAATCCTTCACTATATCGGCGACCTTTCATTAAACGACCAGTAAACTGGTCAACAATGACAATTTCACCTTCTTGAACAACATAATCTACGTCACGTTGCATAATCGCTTTTGCCCGTAACGCTTGGTTTATATGATGGTTAATTGTTACATTTTGAACACTAAATAAGTTTTCAATCCCAAAGTAACGCTCTGCTTTATTAATACCTTCTTCCGTTAATTGGACCGTTTTTGATTTAATATCGACCGTGTAGTCTTCCTCTTCTTTTAACGTATTGACAAAGGCATTTGCTTGAATATAATATTGCGTTGATTTTTTAGCTGAACCAGAAATAATGAGTGGTGTACGAGCCTCATCAATTAAAATCGAGTCAACCTCGTCAATGACGGCAAAGTTTAATGGTCGTTGAACCATTTGCTCTTTATAAAGAACCATATTATCTCTTAAGTAATCAAAGCCAAATTCATTATTCGTACCGTAAGTAATATCCGCATTATATGCTGCTTGCTTTTCTTCACGGCTTAGTTCATTTAGGTTTAGACCAACAGTGAGACCTAAAAACTCATGAACTTGTCCCATTTGTTCCGCGTCACGTTTTGCCAAGTAGTCGTTAACGGTAATGACATGAACACCTTTACCAGAAAGCGCATTTAAGTAAACCGGCATAGTTGATGTTAACGTTTTACCTTCACCAGTTTTCATCTCGGCAATATTTCCTTCGTGTAAAACAATACCACCCATAAGCTGAACACGATATGGGTATAGACCAAGAACTCGTTTTGCCGCCTCTCTAACGACTGCAAAGGCTTCAACTAAAAGGTCATCTAATGTTTCCCCTTTTTCTATGCGTTCTTTGAACTCGTCCGTTTTGCCCCGCAATTCCTCATCCGATAGTTTTTCCATTTTTGGACCTAGGGCTTCAATTTTGTCTGCGATCTTCCCTATCCGTTTTAATTCCCTTTTGTTAAAATCAAAGATCTTTTCTAAAATGCTTGCCATTCAACAACGCTCCTTTTAAAATAAAAAAACTTATATATGTACGGCCTTAATTGGCTAGTATTTGTATCAATAATGGTATTTGTTTAGCTAAAATTTTCTGATTAAAAAAGTCATTCATATTATTTAATATTAACACTAATTAACGAATAGAGACAACAAAACTACAACGTTTGTAAAAGTTTTTACGTTTCTTAAAATTCATTATTGGATTGTGATTTATCCAATTGTTTGTAACTATACTTTTCCTATATTACTTAGTTTTTCCTGTAACTCAGTTTTTAACATACGGAATAAAGAAGAACGCTTTGAAACAAGAAAAAAGCAAGTGGAGGAAACTTATTCGTTTTTCCACTTGCTCCGTATTTAAAAGCGGTAAGTATATTTATATACGTGTCATTTTTATATTTAAACCGTTTCGATTAAGCCGTAACGACCATCTTTACGACGGTATACTATGTTTGTATTGTTTGTTTCCGCATCAGTATAAACGAAAAAGTCATGGCCTAATAAGTTCATTTGTAGAACAGCTTCTTCACTATCCATCGGTTTTAAATCAAAACGTTTTGCTCGCACAATCTCAATTTCATCGTTGTTTTTATCTTCTTTTTCCCGAACTGGCGTAACGCCATTTACGAAAATATCATTTTCCTTTAATTCTCTTGCTTTACGGTTTACTCTAGTTTTATACTTACGAATCTGACGTTCGAGTTTATCTGCTATAAGATCAATGCCAGCATACATGTCCGCGTTTACTTCTTCAGCTCTTAACGTTAATTGACTTAACGGGATTGTAACCTCAACTTTTGTCTTTTTGTCATTGTAAACTTTCAGGTTCACGTATACTGTAGCATTTAATTCTTCACGAAAATACTTACCTAATTTGCTGATTTTTTTCTCAGCATATTCTCTAAGTGCTGGAGTTACTTCAATATTCTCGCCTCGGATGTTAAAGTTCATATACTAACTCCTCCTTTTCATTTCTATATATTAATTATTCGTTAAGCGACCGTAAAATTCCTTCAAATCCTATCAGAAAATTTGTCGATTTTTTGAACATTCTGTAGGTCCATGAGAAGTTATGAACAAATATCTAATTTATTAAAGCAAATTTTTATGAGGGATAATGGAAGGAAGTATCCTCTATACATGTCGTAGCACTACTTTTATACAAGCCGATCACGTCCTGCAAGCATGCCAAACATAGCTGTTAAAATACTAACAATAATTAATGAAATAATTGGGATAATCCAAGCATTTGTTAAATCAAAAAATAGACCGATTAAAAGAGGACCAACAGCAGCGAAAACATAGCCTAAAGATTGCGCCATCCCTGAAAGCTCAGCAGCAACTTCTGCATCTTTTGACCGCATACCGATAAAGGCTAAAGCTAACGAAAACGTGCCACCTAGTCCTAGTCCAATAAAAATAATACCAATCATCATAGGCATGTAGTTTGTGCTAAACAAAAGGACTGTAAAACCAAGAATACTACATGCACAAATGCCAAGCGCCACTTTTTGTTGGGATTTGAATCGTTCAGCGATAATTGGCACAAAAAAGTTTGCCGGTAAACCAATTAATTGTGTAAATGATAACAGCCACCCAGCCGTTTCTCTAGAAACACCTTTGTTATGTAAAATATCTGGAAGCCAAGCTATGCTTGAATAAAATAAAAATGACTGCAAACCCAAAAATAAAGCTAATTGCCAAGCTAACGATGACTTCCATAAGTTTGTTTTTTCATATGTATCATTAGTAACGTGTTGGTTTGTAGCGTTTCTTTTATCAAATTTTACTAAATATAACCAAAGTAAGAATGTAACAGCTACAGGAATTGCCCAAAATGCCAGTGCATTTTCCCAACCAAGCTTCATTCCGACTGCAAATGGAATACTTAATCCAGATGCTAAAGCAGCAAAAAGACTCATGGTGGTTGTATAGACACTTGTCATTAATCCAAATTTTTCCGGAAACTTATCTTTTATTATGCCTGGTAAAACTACATTTAAAATCGCAATTCCCGCTCCGATAATAAACGTGCCGATAAACAGCGGTGTTAAATGTGTTATGAGACGTAAAATAATGCCTAATAATAATAAACCTAATCCGATAATCAATGCCCATGAATTTGATGTACGTTTAACTAACTTTGGTACAATAGGTGAAATAACCGCAAAGGCGATAACAGGTAAACTTGTTAATAAACCTGCCACCCCGTGGGACAATTGTAAATCAGCTTGAATAAGACTAATTAAAGGCCCAACAGCTGTAATAGCTGGTCGTAGGTTAATAGAGACAAGGACAATACCGATTATTAGTAACACGGTGTAAAGTAAACTCGGCAACGATCTTTTGCTTGTTACTTTTTTAACTGACTCCATGAAGAAGCTCCTTTCATGTTGTTCTCTATGTAAATATATTTTGTTTTAGGTTGCCCGAATCGGGGATTGTAAAAGATTTTTTTCGGTGGAAATTTTTGAAAGATGATATTTGATTTAAATTTCAGATTCCCAGCGTCATACTATATCAATTTTTAAAAAGAGAATTGCACCCAATTTATAATTCGCACAAAATTAATGAAAAGCGCACAACTTTTACTGGTTTTCGCACATCTTTCTATCGGTTTCGCACGTTTTTTTGGAAAATTGCACACTCTACATCCAATTTCACACACTTCGCCTATTAAATTCAAAATCAGCAAAAAATTCTCCAATTCAGCACACATTTCCACCTTTTCCCAACCACTTTTGCTCATTTTCATAGTCAACCACAAATTTTTAGATGTTTTTAAAAAACCCTAATTTCCCCATTCAATTCATAAAAAAGAGACCGGTTTAAAACCGATCCCTTTTAAAATTCCTTATTTTACTAATGCTTCAACACGGCTTACTACGTTTTCAACATTAAAGCCGTATTCTTTAACGATAACATCACCATTACCAGAAGCACCAAATCGATCAATTGCAAGCACATCGCCTTGGTCACCAACATATTTGTGCCAACCTAAGCTAGATGCCATTTCAATTGCAAGACGAGCTTTTACGCCAGATGGTAGCACACTTTCTTTATATGCTTCATCTTGTGCTTCAAAACGGTCCCATGAAGGCATGCTTACAACATTTACATCGATTCCTTTTTCTTTCAATGCCGCTTGAGCTTCAACAGCTAACGCAACTTCTGAACCTGTCGCAATTAACAATGCATCAGGAGTTTCTTTTTCACCTTTACTAATTACATACGCACCGCGTTTCACACCTTCATACGCCTTTTCAGCTGTACCTTCTAAAGTCGGTACGTTTTGACGAGTCAATACAAGCACAGTTGGAGTTTCTTTACTTTCTACGGCTAAACGCCATGCCGCTTGTACTTCATTCGCATCAGCTGGACGAATGACAGATAAGTTTGGAACGGAACGTAAACCTGCTAATTGCTCGATTGGTTCGTGAGTTGGACCGTCTTCACCAACGGCAATTGAATCGTGAGTAAACACATAAGTTACTGGTGTTTTCATTAATGCTGATAAACGGATCGCTGGTTTTAAGTAGTCACTGAATACAAAGAATGTTCCACCTTGTACTTTTACACCACCATGTAGTGCCATACCGTTTAATGCTGCACCCATTGCAAATTCACGAACACCGAACCAAATGTTACGGCCTGCGTAGTTGTCTGGACCATAGTCCCCGCCATTATCGATGTAGTTTTTATTTGAACTGAATAAGTCCGCACTTCCACCGATTAAGTTTGGCACAGCTTTCGCAACCGCATTTAATACTTTACCGCCAGATGCACGTGTTGCCATTTTATCTTCACCAGCTTTATAAACTGGTAAATCAGCATCCCATCCTTCTGGAAGGTCACCGTTTATTGCTGTAATAAATTCAGCTGCTTCTTCAGGATATTTCTCTTTATATTCGGCAAGAAGTTTATCCCAATCCGTTTCAGCTTGTTTACCAGGTTCTTCAATTTTTGCTTTGAAGTCATCGTACACTTCACTTGGTACTTCAAAATCAGGATAATCCCAACCGTAGTACTCTTTCGTTAACTTAATTTCATCTGCTCCTAGTGGCGCACCGTGTACATCAGACTTACCTGATTTATTTGGAGAACCGTATCCAATCACAGTTTTTACTTCAATTAACGTTGGTTGCTCTTTGTTTGCTTTTGCTTCTTTAATTGCAGCGCGAATTTCCTCTAGGTTATTACCGTCTTCAACAAAAAGCACTTGCCAACCGTATGATTCAAAACGTTTACTTGTTTTGTCAGAGTAAGCACGATCTAAGTCACCATCAAGAGAAATATCGTTAGAATCGTATAATACGATTAACTTATCTAATTTTAAGTGACCAGCTAGTGAAGCTGTTTCATGGGAAATTCCTTCCATTAAGTCCCCGTCCCCAACTAGGGCATATGTATAATGGTCAACAATCGGGAAACCGTCTTTATTATATTTAGCTGCTAAGAAACGTTCAGCCATTGCCATACCAGTTGCCATCGCAATCCCTTGACCAAGTGGACCAGTTGTTGCTTCTACACCGTCAGTATCCGTTACTTCTGGGTGGCCTGGTGTACGGGATCCAAATTGACGGAAGTTTTTCAAATCATCAATTGTTACATCATAACCTGATAAATGTAACAAACTATAAAGTAATGCTGAACCATGACCAGCGGATAATACGAAGCGATCACGATCAAACCATTTTGAGTTTTTCGGATTATGTTTCATAAAATCAGTCCATAGTACATAAGCCATTGGTGCAGCACCCATCGGTAATCCAGGGTGACCTGAGTTTGCTTTTTCAATCATATCAATGGATAATGTACGAATGGCATTTACGGATAATTGTTCAACGGATTTTACCATTTACTACACTCCTGTCTGTTTCTATTGATAGAGCTTGATATAAATTATGGAAGTAATTAGTCTAGCTTCCACCAATTATATAATGAGGAAATTATATTAATCCTCTATCTCTCATTTATTATGTGAAAAAAATAAATTCCTAATCGATTTAAGGAAGAAGTACAAATGAATTTTTTCGTACTTGCTTCTCATCTTTAAAAAATTAATCTTTTTTCGGAACGGATTTCCAGTCTTCTAAAAATTGTTCGATTCCTTTATCAGTTAATGGATGGCTCCATAATTTAGGGAATAAGGAACCTGGAATTGTCGCAATATCTGCGCCAGCAATTGCAGCTGCTTCCACATGAGCAAGGTTACGAACACTTGCAGTAATGATTTCAGCTTCATAGCCGTAGTTATCTAAAACAGTTTTTAATCCGTGGATTAATTCCATTCCATCTGTACCGATATCGTCTAAACGGCCAACGAACGGACTAATATATGTAGCACCAGCTTTAGCTGCCATTAAACCTTGAGCAACAGTGAAGATTAATGTAACATTTGTTTTTATTCCTTCTTTAGAAAGAATGTTTACCGCTGCTAGGCCATCTTCAGTCATCGGAATTTTCACAACAACATTATCAGCCCATTTTGCAATTTCACGAGCTTCTTTAACCATTTCATCTGTTGTAAGTCCAATTACTTCGGCACTGACTGGACCGTCTACAATACTACAGATCTCTTTAATTACTTCTTCAAAGTCGCGGCCTTCTCGTGCTATAATTGTTGGGTTTGTTGTTACACCATCAACTAAGCCTAGGCGATTTACTCGTTTAATTTCTTCAATATTTGCTGTATCTAAAAAGAATTTCATATTCCATTACCTCCTAAATGAGTGCCGTTAATTTGTGAAAATGTGCTCAGTTTCAGTATACCGTAATTTTTTGTCTTTTCCATTAATAATTATCGAATGTAATAAAAATATTTTATATTCCCTTTTATATAACGCTTATAAGGATGTTTTTTGACTTATAATATTCCACGCCGAAAAAGGATCTCCTTATTGATCACACTAACATGGGTGTTTCCGATGGACAATTTTTCTTTATCACAGGATATACATCTGGAGGTACTCCTTATGGTATTACTTGGGAAGAATGGGAGGAAGTTGAAGGGGATGAATCAACTTCAGCTCCGCAAACAAAAAATTCCTCAAAGGATGTAAATTAATTCGGGGAGTGAAACAATGAGTTTTTCACTATATTAAAGAGCTCGTTTTTTCTTAAATCGAAATACTTTTTCTACTGTAAAATCCGGAAATTCTTTCTGTTGATTTTTTTCAAAAAAGGCTTCATCAATTCCTGTTAATATTGTTAAAAAGTAACGGTCTACCCGTAATTCGTCCATTAATTTTGTTACAGAATAAAATCCTTCGTCAAAAAGTAGCTGTAATATACTTTTAACTTTCGATGGTTTTGAAATCGGAATAACATCATCAAGTGGTTCGCTCTTACGATAACCTTTTTTATTAATTAACATGTAAAAATATCGAAATTGTTGATAACTTATTAAACCAAGTCTAAAGGCTCTCATTCCTAACGCTTGTAATGATACTTGCCATTTTTGTTTCAAATCAATATAAGAATCAGGATTTGACTTTTTTAAAATATTATTACAGTCTTCCCGAAATTTCTCTTCAGGTAGTAAAAATGCTGATGCAAAAAGATGGGCTTCATCTTCTAGCTGACGATAAGCTTTTTTATCTTGCATAGTAAAGTCCATTTTATAATGTAGTAACAAATGCCCTAGCTCATGTGCAATGTCAAAATTTCGTCTCACTGCAGATTTTTTTATTGAACCTAAAATAATATATGGTCGGTCATCCTCAGTCCATAAACTATAGGCATCAATCGTTTCACCTATTTCCTTTTCAAATACAAAAGCTCCTGCTTTTTCGATTAGATAGAGAAGGTTGTTATTTGAATCTTGATTTAATCCAATCTTCTCCCTTGCCATCTCTGCTACATATTTAATTTGCTTTTCTCTCTCGAGTAAACTGTGATTTTGTAAAAATTGGATTGTTTCATTACGTAACTCTAATAAAACACTTTTTGGATATTGAATATTTTTTTCGATCTTTTTTAGGAAAGCATCGATAAATTGAACATGCATTGATTCGCTTTTTGATTTACTTAATGAATTAATAGTTTCTGAACGATAAGCAATATGTTCAACATTAATTGGTGTTGTGTCAACTTTTTCGATTAAGTCTTGGTTATAAAAGTATGATGACTTTACATGAAAAAATGCTTTCAATTTATTAATTACTTCCATTTTAGGAGAAACATAACCGTTTTCATATTGCCATATAGCCTGTTCAGTTACACCGATTTTCTCTGCCAACTGCTGCCTAGACAAGTTATTCATAATTCTAATGTTGGCCAAACTTTTTCCCACAAACACAGGCTAAACCTCCTTATTTTTACGATCAGACCCCTCTTTGGCATCATCTTTAATACCGATATCAAAGTAATGAGCACCAATATTTTCTTCTGCTTCAACACTCGTAGTTAATGCACTAATTACTTCCTCATCAATCACTGGTTGTTGAGATGTACTAATGTAGTGTGTCAAGTCATCAACAGGATACGCTTTTTTATCTATTGGATTTGGAAGAAAAAGTGAAATTCTTGATATGAGTTGGGATTCATCAATAGCATAAGTAATTATATAGAAACGGTCATACACCTTTACTACTTTTTCAAGTTTAGTATGGTTAATAACTGCAATTGTAATTGCAATAACGGATGCGAATACGATCATTATGGCAAATAATCGTAACCGAAAGTTCCCTTTCAATTATATCCTCCTAATTTACTAAAAATTCTATAATTCTATTGTATAGTACCACACTAATAATAATAAAGTATGAAACGATAATGAAATATGATATAGACGTAAAATCCTTTTTAGACGCAAAAACAAGAACCTGTTGATACTTTAATACCAACAGGTCCTTAGTTAAATTATCAGCTTATGTTTAAATTGAAACGGCATCCTCTTTTTTCTTCTTAATACCGACTTTTACAGGTTTAACTTGTTTTTCTTTTACTTTGACCTTCTGTTTTTCTGCTTTTGGAGCAACTTCTTTTGAGACGACTTTAACGAGTGAAATCATCATAAAGACGATAATAACCGTAAATGGCAGAGCTGCAACAAGGGATGCTGACTGTAATCCTGTTAGTCCACTTGTCGATAATAATACTAATGCAATTGAACTAACGAGCACTCCCCAAACTATGCGCATACCAATTGGCGGATTCGTACTTCCATTTTCGGACATACTACTTAAAATATATGCTGCAGAATCTGCAGATGTTATTAGGAACATAAAGATTAATATAATGGTGACTACTGATAAAATTTCCGTAATTGGCAACGTTTCAAACAGTGTAAAAATCGCCAATGTAATATCATTATTGGTTACAGTTGCAATATTGGAACCTTTAAATAGATCCATATATAAAGATGTTCCGCCAAAAACGGCCATCCACATCATCGAAAGTAATGCTGGTGCGACCATAACTCCGATTATAAATTCACGAATCGTCCGTCCTCGTGAAATACGTGCGAAGAAAGCTCCTACGAATGGCGACCAAGCAATGGTCCAAGCCCAATAAAAGATCGTCCATTCATGTACCCAATGCTCACCACTGTATGGTGTCATATTTAATGAATAACTAATGAAATTCGAAATATAATCTCCAATGGCAACTGTAAAAGTCTCCATTATAAATACAGTTGGTCCTGCGAAAAATACGAAAACCATTAATAATATGGCTAAAGCTAAGTTCGCATTACTTACCCATTTGATTCCCTTGTTTAAACCAGATGTTGAGGACAAGAGAAAGAAAACTGTCATTATGGCGATAATCGCAAATTGTACCCAGAAATTGATTGGTGTGTTAAAAACCGCATTCAAACCACCATTCGTTTGCAGTACACCCATACCAACGGAAGTTGCGACACCCATTACCGTTGCCACAATCGCTAATATATTAATCGTGTTTTTCACACTTTGACTTTTACCGTTTTTCGGAATAAGTGGCTCTAATGACGTTGAAATAAGCCCATCTTTCTTTTTCCGAAATTGAAAATAAGCAATCGCAAGACCTACAACAGCAAAGATTGCCCACATACTTAATCCGTAATGGAAAAACGCTTGCCCCATGGCAACTCGAGCAGCTTCTGAAGACTGTGGAGTTATACCATCAGAAGGTGGATTAAAGAAATGGGTCATCGGTTCACCGACACCATAAAAGACGAGTGAAATTCCTAGACCACATGAAAACAACATCGCAATCCATGTAAATGTACGAAATTGCGGTTTTTCCTCATCTCCACCTAAGCGAATTTTTCCAAACTTACTAAAAGCCATGTACAAACCAAAAATAACCATCGCTAAAACGGAAAGTAAGTAAAACCAACCAAAATTTTTCGTCGTAAATTGATACGCCGTTTCCGCTCCATTAGCGAACCCTTTTGGAAAAACAATTCCAAGAACAACGAAAAACAACACTGTAGCCGCTGACATCCAAAACACAATATTTAACTTTTTACTTTTACTTCGAGACTTCATCAACTCTTCCTTTCGAATTTTAGTTTCCGCAATTTGAAAAAATTCTACTGTTTACAAGAAGTCCTTGTAAAACAATAGTTAGGCAAGATGAAGGGGAAGTAGTAAAGAAATCATATCTATTACGAATTGAGGAAGGTACGTAATAAGATATGAGTGGAATTATACGAATTATTTTTCTTATCGTCGCAATGAGTGCAACCTCTCCACTTTGGAACGGACAAGTTTGCGAAGGACTTATCCAGCACCAATTGCTTTAAGTTGGTATCTTGTTATTCGTAAGCTAAGGTATTTAGTGAAAATCGAGCCACCAATGCTTACGAACACCCCTTCTTTTAGCAAAGAGACATTGTGACAATAGGAAAAATAATTCTTTGAACGTTTCATTGTCAATTTGTAAGAAATTCTAAAGAATTGAAACGTTTCTATTAAATATTAACAAATTGTGGTAGAAAACTAAAATTGGATAATAATTGATTTGTGGGGATAAGGGATGATTTAGCTAGTTATAGGTATCATTAAGCCATCATAACTTTTAATTATCTGGAAATGCTCGATAATGCTGGCAAATTGTATGGAGAATGGTAATTATTTTTAGAAAAATCCGGATTTTTAGTTGCGTGTTTTAGGATGCTCAGAAATTTATTGTTCCTTTCGCCAAAATCATTCTTACAAAAAAGCACCCTAATAAATTAGGATGCTATCTCTCTTAAACATTAATATCTATATTTCCTCCTAAATGCGGCTGAGCGGCGTGTTGGATTTGCTTTACACTCGCTTGTCCCAACATTTCATTAATGAAATCCGCTTGGACTTGGGCTTGATCCATAGCTTGATTCATCATCGATAACGATACTTGTTTCATCACTTTTCCTTGACTTAAAGCCATTCACATAAGCGCAATATCCACATTAAGCACCTTCTTTATTTCCGTTTATCAAAAAATGATCCGCCCGTATTTTGTAATGAAGCATATGGATTAATATATTGACGGTTTGATTTTTTCGTAACTTTTAATTGTTCCATATCCTTTTGGATATTTTGTTTTTCTTGTTGTAGCAATGCATCGAGCTTTTTATTTAATTGCATCGCTTGTTTCGCAAGAGTCTCTTCACCGCTCGAAAGTGGCTTCTCTATTTTGTCGAGAAACTCCTGACGCTTTTCTAACATTTTATTAATTTCTTCAATCCGCTTTTCTCGGTCTTCTTCAGTCGAGTTTTCTAAGTACCGAATTATTTCCACAGTTGTTACGTAAACGCCTTTCACCGGATTCATTAAACAGCGCCGCCTTGAGAGAATGTTTTTTGACGATTAACTTTAATAACTTCTTTCCACGTATCACGGAACTCCGTTACAATCGCTTCTGCCTCTTCTAAACTTTCCACACTATTTTTCACGTTCGCTTCAATTAACTTTGTACGAACGAAATCATATAAAGGCATCATTTGTTTTGAAATTTCCATATCCATATTTAACGTAACCATTAATTCATTAATGATGTTTTGTGCCTTTTGGATATTTGTGTTTTTCAATTCGATATTATTATCTTGAATCGCTTTTTTCGCAATCCCTATAAATTTTAAACAACCATTATACAACATTAATGTAAGTTCACCGGGTGAAGCTGTATTCACTGAGTTTTGTTGATAAGCTTGGTATGGATTTGACATTGACATGGTGCTTCATCCTCACTTTATTAATAGTTTTTAAAAATTTCACGCCAACATAATACAATCATATCAAAAATTAAGTGAATATGAATGAATTTGTTGTGACTTTTTTCCTACATAAAGAATTGTGATAACTGCATCATTTGGTTATTCGATTGCATAATGGCTTTTTCCATCAAAGTAAATTGACGATAATAACGATCTTCTAATCGTTGTAAACGCTGTTCGAACCGTTCAATTCGGTCTTCGAAGTTAGCAATTTGACGGCCAATTGTATATTGATGTTCCGTCATATTTGCATTACCGGCACGGGCTTGAATTCGATCTCTCGTACCTTGAAGAATATCTCTTAAACGACGAACAACACCTTTTTCACCAAAGGTCGAGTTTGAGTCTCCGCTCCTAAATAAAAGTTCAACCGACTCTGGGTCATTTTCAATCGCTTCACGTAATCGGGTTTCGTTAATTTCCAATTTCGCACTACGGAAATCGGACGTTGTGTTAATCCCTATACTTGATAATGACGTCCTTTGTGGATTAAGTTCATTATTGTTTACGGCAGAAAAGAGGGCTGACCGCATTTGTGTAATCATACTAGATAGAATTGGATCGCGCCGTAACAAACCGCTTCGAGCCATTTCTTCCCATTTTTCTTGTTGTTTATCTGTTAACTCTTCTCGCTCTAAATCGGATAATGGTGCATATCCTTTATAATACGGTTCATTAAGTTTCTCTTCAATTTTTCCAACAATTTCATTATATTTATCGACAAATCCTTTAATCGATTCAAAAAGTTTTTCACTGTCATTATTAACACTTAATGTTACAGGTTGAACACCATCTGCAGCATCGAATATATTTTTTAACGTGAAGGAAACGCCGTTAACATTAAACGTATTAGATGTTCGTTGTGTTTCAAGTCCATTTATTGTAAAAATTGCATTTTGACCCGCATTGTAAGTAGCAGCACCCTCACTACCTTCACCTTCAGAAAAGGAAAATCCTAAAACATCAGTAAAAAATCCACCGTTTAACTCGATATCTCCCTCTGGATTAAAAACTCCTGTTTCTGTACGAGTAATCGTAACTTGGTCTGTATAATTGTCATAAAACATCATTAAACCTAAGCTAGAATTATTCACTTCTTTAAAAACATCATTTAAAGAACGGTCCCCTCTAACTAAGAAATTCTCATGTCTAATTCCTTCAGATGTATGCGTAGTTGCATCAAAAGAGAAATAACGTTGTTGATATTTAATTTCGATTTCAAGTTCTTTCGTATCACCAGTAAATTTTTCTGATAAAAATTCATCTCCAAAAGAGATTAACCCAGTTTCAAAGTTGATTGTTCCAACAGAGTCAGAATCAGCGCCACCATTAGGAACTATTTTCCCTTCGTTAGGGTCATGTTCACTAGGTACAAACCTATATGTAGTACCATCTATCGTAAGAATATTTTCAAACTCTCTATTTAGAGCCCCACCAATTTGAATTGTTTTTTGGATAGTTCCATTTTGATCTTTTGTTAATTTTCTCGTTTCTTCTTTAAATTCAACGACATAATCAACTTCAACTACATCATTCTTCTTTAATGGACTATTAAATACAAGTTGACCATCTTCAATCCAAGCATAATTTTCAGTTATATTTAGATTCTCCGTACTCGTTGGTTTTTCGGAAAATACGGTGATCCCTTTTCCATTTATTTTTACTGAAAGATCGTCTGTAAATCGTTCTTGACCATTTTTTAAAAATGCAACAGTATTAGTAGTTTCACTTTCGATTTTGATTGTGTTACTGTCTAAAACACCGGATTTCCATCCGAAATTATTTTCCGCAAATTTATCTTGAATTTCGTGGATTGATTTTGTCAAATCAACTTTTGCTTCACCAGAGATACCACGATCTAAACTAATCATTGTCGCAGCTTTCGCTAACTGCTTCACTTCAGAAATCGTATACGTCCCAGTACCTGCTCCACTTGCAGCAGTAGCTGTTACGAAGTCCTCATTCGAACTTGTCACACTACGCGTTTGATAACTCCGTTGTAATGTAAAATCTAATAAATCATTATAGAAACCATAAATCGCTGTATTGATTTCTCTATATGCGTCCCGCTTCCACTCTAACGTTGTTTTTTCTTTTTCTATTTTATCTAACGGCATCCGTTCAGCACGCATTAAGTCTTTTACAATCGTGTCAATGTCCATTCCACTGGCTAATCCACTAACCCGTACACCAACCATTTGTTTTCACATCCTTTTAAAAACTACTGAATTAAATTTTTTCGTCGATGATAATGCCCATTCTTTCAGCCATCGCGGCATATAAATCAAGCATTTTTTTCGGAGGTACTTCTCGAATAACTTCTTGTGTTTCCTCATTAATTACTTGAACATAATATTCTCCTAGTTTATCATGCATTTCGAATCTTAATGCTGTATACGTAGGCGTTAAAAAATCATTCAACGCCTGTACAATTTCATGGATTTGTTTTCTACTTAGATCATCTTGTTCTTTATAGTTTTGATAGTTTTCATTAAACGAATGTTGAATATCTTCTTTTAATTGATTTGTGACCCCATTCATTCTAGATGTGGTAACCGGTTGTTGGGAAGCAATATGTTTAACCATTGTTCATCCCCCTAGTTATTACACGATTTCCATTCGAACGTATATATCTATTCTTTTTATCGGCACAAATCAAAAAAATTTTATCCATATTAAAAAATATTTGATACAGGGGTGCGAAACAAGGGGACGGGTCCGGTGTTTCACTTTCATAAATGAAACACCGGACCCGTCCCCCTGTACCAGTAGCGCTAACCAGTAATTCTATTAAATAATAAAAGAGACCCTAGTAAATATACTAGAGCCTCTTGAAAAGAATTTAATATTAACGAAGAAGTTGTAAAACTCCTTGTGGTAATTGGTTGGCTTGAGCAAGCATTGCTTGAGAAGCTTGTGCTAATATCGCATTCTTAGTTTGCTCCATCATTTCTTTCGCCATCGTGCGAACATTTGCTTTCACAAATGACTAGACTATATCTTCACCCTCTAGAACTCTAGTAGGGGTCGGGTTCTTCGGATCCACAATACTGATGGACTATTGCTTCACCTACGGGTTTCATCATCTTAGGCTTAGCCCTTAGATGGTATACCCTAGTCGTTGAACCTTCTCCAAGGTTTCCCCACAGGAGCTTGGCTGCTGATTGCCCAATCTTTTCTTTTTTTAAACCATCACGCCTGCCGTTTCCAACTACGTTGTGGTAAGAAAAGCTCTAAGGGTTTTCCAGCAATTCACCCGATCATAATCCTAACCGTTACCAGCTAGGACGACTGTGCTTGTCATGGCTTTAAGCCACTAAAGCATAATCAACGTCACGGATACGAGATTCCGCTGCTGTTAGGTTTTCTGCAGAAGTACCTAAGTTGTTGATTGTATGTTCTAAACGGTTTTGAACAGCACCAAGTTTAGAACGTTCTGCAGAAACTTTCTCAATTGCATTATTTATTGTAGTTATTGCAGTACTTGCTTTTCCTGAATCTGTGATATCAATAGCATTCCCAGAGGAATCACGAACTCCTAATGCACTTGCTCTCATATCTTCGATACCAACTAAGATATTTTGTCCACTATTTGCACCAATTTGGAATGATAAAGCTTTTGACGCATCAGTTTGTTCGGCCTTAGCAGCATTAAAACTTAGAGTTACGCTTTCTCCTACACCCATATCAGTTAAACCTGTAATACCAATAGTTGCAGTTGATCCTATTATATTTGCAACAGTTTGATCATATGCATTTAAATCAAATCCACTATTAGCAGGGTCAGAAACTACAAATTGAGTTTGATCTGCTACATTGTTTACGCGAGTAATAGTAATTGTTCCGGAAACATTAATATCATCTGTATCAGCTATTGTCAACTTAATATCGGCTCTACTGTTATTTTGGATTGTATACGAGCCAGTTTCAGCAGCTGAAAGTCCAACTTTTTCGCCATTTAATAATTTTTGAGTGTTGAATTCTGTTGTATTTGCAATTCTATCAAGTTCTTCTGCTAATTGATTTACTTCTTTTTGAAGCTCTTTTCTATCTGCTTCTGTATTAGTATCGTTGGAAGATTGTACAGCTAATTCACGCATACGTTGTAAAATTGCATGAGTTTCATTTAATGCACCTTCAGCAGTTTGGATTAATGAAATACCATCTTGTGCGTTTTTAGACGCCATTTCCAAACCGCGAATTTGTCCACGCATTTTTTCAGAGATCGCTAAACCTGCTGCGTCATCTCCAGCACGGTTGATACGTAGACCAGAAGATAATTTTTCCATAGATTTCATTTGTGCGTTGTTCGCATTACCTAACTGACGATATGTGTTAAGAGCTGCAATGTTGTGGTTAATTCTCATTTTACATTTCCTCCTTGGATTTTTTTAGATGAACTTCCTTTTTCATCTTTGTCCTCCCTTGTTAGATACTCAATCTTATCCGGAATCGATTTTTCTCCAACAAAAAAGGACGAGTGAATTATATGACTAGAACCTTAAAATTGCCTCCTGCAATGGGTTCTAACCATATTTATTCACTCGTCCTTGAGCATCTTACTTATTCATTTGTTTTTCGTAAACTTCACCACGTACAATTGGAATTTCCCGCGGTGCATCAATTGCTAATCTTAGATGTCCTTCGTCACTTTTTACAACTTTCACTTTAATTTTGTTATCAATTACAACATACTCGCCTGGTTTTCTCCCTAAAACCAACATGAATAATTCCTCCCTGAAAAAATTCTTCAAGTCGATTATTATGTTGGAGATATGGTATCCAATCAGATGACTAAACCTCGGTGAAAATAACCAATCTCCACATGCATCCTGCACATATAGAAAATGATCTACCCACTCATCCTTGAGTGCCTTTCTAACCGACTCAATTCTTATATCGGAAGGAATTGAAAAAGGTTTAGTGTTTTTGGTAAATTTTTTTAAAAAATTTGGGGATATCTAGATATTACCTTATTAGAGTTTTTATAGATTTTATTTTATAACATAACAAGTAAACTAAAAATCAGACTGAAGAATTGCTATGATAATTTATATCACCCATAAGTTCACGAAAATATTTACTTCCTATATTGTTTAACACACATCTTATTTCAGAATCTCTCTTATTATATTTCTTAATATCTTTTGAAAAATGATTATTTGAAAAGTGCTTATATATTTTAACCTCCATCTCACTATTTGTATAGTTGTTTTTTAATTGTGCAAAGAAATACGGAAGTATTTGAGATTTATAATAACCACCATTATTTTTTCTCTGTTTCAACCATTTTCCATCTTTACTGCAACGACATCCAGCAAATCCACTAATAAACACCTCCATATTTTTATTTACTGAGTGCAAATTAAAGACTAAATCGGCCATGTATCGCTGACTCTCTTTCACAAACTCACCGTGTTCCGATAATTCCTTTATGTCTCTTGTCCTCATTGTGAATATTGGGGATTTGTTAAGAACTAACACCTCTTCATTGAAATTATTAACCAATTCCTTTTCAAAAAAGTTTCTCGCTCTTTCTCCAGCTCGACCACACAAGTAAATCCCCTCTTTTTGTTCATTTTTTCCTGGATTATCACCGACTAAAATATATTTTATTTTTTTAGGATCAATAGACAATAATGCATTATTAAATACAATTGCTTGTTTGACCTCTATCTTGGAATTGTATAACTCTTTCAAATCTTGTAATAATAATTCTTCATAAATATTTTTCCATTTGTAAACTTGCTCTTTAAATTCAGCAATTAATTGAGTAATCTGATTAATTTCTCCCATAATACACATTCATCCCTTCTTACGGTATATTAGAATTGAGGTCATGATTTATAGAGAAAATAAAACTCGTTGCACTACCGAAACAGTCATTCGTTTCGGTTTACTTTCAAGAATTCGGAAAGAACAAGATTTCGGAAAAGCATCGTGAAGTACTTTATGGTTTAATAGTTTCCCAAAATCAAATTTATTCACAAAACTGTACACTTTTGTCAAAACCTAGCCAGCGTTCTAAATCATTTACAATTAAAAATTTGGTTGGATAAATATAAAACTGTTAATAAAAACATAATGATACAAAACTTAGACAATTATTATGATGTTAGTCGACATAATTAGGGGCTGCTGAACGAATCACATGCAGAAAGTCATTTGAGAAATCAACCGTTGAATTCGTTCTCTGAAAAAATTGCACAAAAGAACCTTTAGCCTTCGCTCAAGGTTCATGACTAGGAATTGAAGGCAAACTACGGTTTCACTTGTTTTTTCTAGGCATACTTGAATAAGACCCAGACCATAACTACGTTTGCCTGTGCCGAATTTGCCTTCTACTTCATTTCGTTCAGAGGCATCTATTTTCGTTAGCTGTTTTTGGATGTAGTCTTCCTCCTTGGAAGGGCGTCCAAGTCTTGGACCACTTAGACGAATTCCACGTTCCTTACAGTATTTCAGTTTGTCTCGCGTTCGATAAATTTTATCTGCGAGAACAGCTTCCGGATAGTATCCATAACGTTTTCGATAGTTCTCAACAGATTTTTGTAGTGTAAGTCCTTCGTTGAAATTGTCCCATGACAGATGTTCAACCATTGCATAGCCATTTACTACGCTGATCGCCACTTTAGAGCCAAATTCAACATTTGCCTTTGCTTTGCCTCGGACGATGGGACGTACATGTGGTTGAGATATGCTGACAATCCGATCGTCAATCCGGTGAGTCTTTGCCCGGTACATTTCTTTTTGTTGTCGGTAGAGTTCTTGAATAACCAAAAGTTGTCTGTATTCATGTTTGCTCAATAAGGATAATGAACTTTCCAATGTCAACTGTTGGACGATTTCAAGATTTCTTTTTACATATCTTAATTGTTTACCAACAGCTTTGCGCATCTTTTTTGAACGGATATTTCGTTGCTTTGCGATCGATAGGTATTCTTTTCGTGCTCGATTCCGATAGGTCCGTGGCTTTTTTCGGGTTCCATTCAATGGTTTATGCAAAACATCAATGATATGCTCTAGTTTTTCACGTGCCTCGTTCAATAGTTTAAAATCAGTGGGATAAGAAATATCAGCCGGTGCACAAGTTGCATCAAGAATCAGTTTTCCTCGATTTTCTTTTGTATCGAAATCATTGTTATCTGTCTGGGTCTTATTGATAGAAGAATCGTTACCTTCGTCATTGTCTTGATCGTCCGTTTGAATTTGTTCTTCCATGACGATCCATTCTTAATAATATCCGGACCGAGTCGTTTTCGAAAACGGGTCATTAACGAATGATGAAACGGAGCTTTTTCTTGGAATGAAGGAAGCCCTATGAAGTATTGAAGATATGGATTTTCCATAATCTGATTAACGGTTTCTCGGTCACTCAATCCTAAACGTTGTTGAATAATGAGGGAGCCAAGTGCAACTCTAACAGAAAGTGCTTGTTCACCTTTCATAGAGTTCTTAAAGCTCTTGGCGTACTTTTCTTCCGCTTTCCACCATGGAATGATTTCGGCTAAACGGACCCAACGATTATCTTTATTCAACCTTCCACCGAATGGGAGAAAGAAATCATCGACAAATGTTAGTTGATTTTGACTTTTTTGAAACATCTTAATAACCTCCAAGTGCAAGGTTTTTGCAAATTTCTTAGTAAAATCCTTACACTTTATATTCGACAAAAAGCTCATAAATCCTTCTCCTATTTGGTTTTTTTGTTTGTTCAGCAACCCCTATGTTATATACTCCACCATCTTCACAGCAAGATGTAATGGCAAAGGCAACACCGTTTTTTGTGCTGTAAATTGTATCGATGCATTTCTCAACAAATCAACTATACCGATTGCGATGATCTCATTCTTTTCATGCGTTTCCTTATCACCAGAAACATATATCGGATAAAGTTCGACCATATTTCGATGACTAAATGATTTGGGACTGTTGGACTTACTCGTTTCTTTATTATATACCTTACTTTCATGTTGCGGTCGTCCATCAATTGAATAATAAACATGCTCATATTTGTATATTCCACTAACTTGTTTATATTTATTTTGATCGGACTCGTTAGTCATCGGAATATACGAGCTAACTTCATCATTACGCCTAATACGGACAACACTTACTTGTTTTTCTACTTCTGAAAAATCAATTAACCGATCTTCGGTGATTAACATTTTTTCTATTTGGTTAAATTCATTTTTTTCAGCCTCAGCAATTTTCGAATTTGATATTCCTTTAATCAAGTTTCTTGTTGGTCTATTTGCATCAAAAATAATAAGAACATCCTTATCATCTTTATTAATTATGCGTTCTAATCTTCTATATACTGTTGTACTTGAAATACTTTTTCTTATGTTTAATATATCTCTCTCCGCTGCAAGTTTTGATAAAGTTAATATTCCTTTCCAATATGGTACATCAACTTTATCAATAAGATCAGAGTAAACCATGATTTGTGATCGGTCCACATCATATGTAACAATTATCGGGAACGGAGGTATAGTGCCATATTTCGTTTTTTTAAAATTACATACATGTACACCTACAATCTTTTTTCCTCGTAAATGTTTATTTTTTTCATAGTTAAAAACAACACCTAATTGCCTGAAACCGTCCAGAATCGCTCCGTTCACCGCTTGATTGATACGATCAGTTTTACTGCGGGCTTGCAGTTTTTGCCCGTTTTCTTCTGCCCTTCTTTTCTTTATTTCATATTTCTCATCACTTTCTCTTATTCTCTGAACTTCGTTTTCAAACTTTTCGAAAGTAATAAATTGTGTCAAACGTCCAGTTGTAGCAAAGCCGGCACGAATCGCATCCTTTGGATCGACATTGATACTATAATCTGATTTTTTATAATTCTGTTCATCATGAATGGCTATTATAGCAAGTGTAGGTGTAGTCACGAAAGCCAATCTTCGGGTAATTTCCGCTACTCTTTTTTCAAATCCTGGAATATTTTCCTTTTTACTCATTTCCGTTTTTTGAAGTTCATTGATAAAAACATCATCACAACAAACAATTTCATGTTTTGTATTATCTTTAAAATACTTGTGTAATTGATTTAACAGAGACTTACGCATCTCTCCTTTAGCATATATTTCAATGGTTAATTTTTCACCATGTAATGCTTTTTCCAGTTGTTCCATGAAAACAGTACTGTTTATTCCGCCGTCACTTTTGCTTTCAAAATCAATCTTTTTATTTTGCGCTATCTTTTTCACATGAAAGGCTTGTACATTAGAATTGATTTGATCCAATAAATGGACTTGATCCAGAATAAAGTTAAAGGCCGTATCCCGATCAACAAAGGCAACACCAGAATCTACACTTGTATTAATTCCATTTAAACCTTCTTCATAGGGAATTAATACATCACCAATTTTTCCAAAGTTAAAGTTTTCAGGTTGAGTTAAAACATCGGTAAAACTCGGAATGTCATTGAAAGGATGACTTTCTTTAAAGACTGCAAAATCTACACTTCGCCAAACATTCTCTTTTCTGTTCTTATCATATTCTGTCTGCATAACTTGTAAGCGATTATTAGATACTCTAATGTAACAATTTTTATTATTAGGTAAATATGGAACTTTACCTTTTTCATTTTTTGAAATCCATCTCCTCGTCGAAACATCAACAACAAGATAAGCTTTATTTTCCGGGGGTAATGTTTGTACCGATAGCTTGATAACATAGGAAAAATAATCATTTTTATGATGAAAATCTTTTGTATCTGTTGTTAGCTCGTTTGAACTAGAATACAGTAATTTCGTCTCTATTCCGTTAAACATGATTGACTTACCCATCGATTCATTTACTAAACGCAATGGATACAGTTTAAAACTAACTTTATCAATCGCTTTTCCTTCATGAAAAAGTGTGATTTCTTCAGTAATTGTACGATCAAAGTTTTCTATTGTTAGTAAAGCAAGCAGTTCATTTGCCAGTTTACGAACTGAATCATCTTCGCCATTTTTCCGTTTGTAATCCCAGTTCAAAGCACCATTTATATAAAACTCTTGAACCCAAATTTTGAAACAATTAACGACTATATTAACGTTTATATTTTTAAAAGATACAAGCCATTTTGTATCATCCGTTGTTTCTGAAACAGGATTCATATTAATCACGCCGTTTAAAAAAGTACATAGTTGTTCTTCCAATGTTTTAGTCGGTAAATAATATTTAGGATTATAGGTTGCTCTCGATTTCCGTTCAAGCTCAATCCATTTTTCTTTAATTACTTTTGGTAAACTTAAATAATAAATAGTGTCTTTAATCGTTTGATTGATTTCAATCATCATTGGCTTAATATACGAGCGATAATTTGTCATAAATTTTTCTTCCCTTTCTTAATGCTTGATAAAATGGATCATACAATGTTTTCGCAATTTCCCCATCGATTCCTTTTTCACTCATAATCTCTTCCAAGTAATCTACTAAGCTATTAAGTAAGTCGAAGCCATTTTGGTTTTTCGCTTTAAAAGCAGCATCTGCAAAATATACATCAGGAGCTTTTGATTTCATGTCTTCTTGATTCCCGATTCTACACAGTCTACCAAAAATTTGTAAAATCATGACGAACAATGTTACAACAATATCCTTTTGAACTTGCGTGTCTAAATCATCTAAACGATCTTCAGATTGCCCGAGTAAATTATACATATAAAACGCATCACTTCTCATTTGCTTAAAAGTTTCTGTATTTACTGGTTCATTTCTATTTGAATATTTCGCCATGATATAACCATTCACCTTGCTTACATGGCTGCGATAGTCATCAGGTCTCGGCATTGGGCGTGTCATAAACATCAACGTATCAAAATATGCATTTCCTTTTTCATCAACAATATTGTGACCTCGTTCAATTAATACAGCTACAGAAACAAGTATTTTCGCATCTTTAAACACAACATCGGTAACCTTACTCTGCTTTACTTTCCCCGGATCGTTACTATTATCATCATCTGGAGCAATATATGCGATTTTTTCCTTAAACGGGGTGTCGCTTAAAATTTCCCTTAATTTTGTATAAACAACGGTAACATCTTCGTAGCTATTTACAATCATCAGGATATTGTCATTAGATTCCAGTTTTTCTATAATCACTTCCTTACATTCCGATACTAATTCTCTTAGTCTTTCGTTTCTTTTTTCCCCTGAGCCTGACACATAGACACCTGTATTCAAATATTCAAAATGAGACTTTTCAATAAATTTACGTTTATACGGTTCAGCCTCAATGATATAATTTACATGTTCATCTATATGATTGGATAGCGAGCCCGGTACAAAACTTGATCCTGATAATAACAAAACATGTGGCCCCAATGGATTTCCGTTTGTATCAACTTTTAACCATGGAAATCGTAAATACATGGCACGGCCTGTTGCAAATTGTTTCACAATACATAAATCAGATTTTCCGTTCTTTTCTTTATCTTTATATTGAAGCCCAAAAATGTTACCGATCGGTGAAACCGGGATATACCTTTGATGAAATTCGAACCTTTGACTTAAAATTTCTTTTGTTGAATTTGGAAGTTCGGTTCCTTTTTCGACTAAATTTGATAGTTCTCGATAAAGATGTTCAAAATATAATACAGAACAAATAAATATGACCCGGTTAACTTGCGCTCTTGTTAGATCTTTGGTGGTTCCCCAGCCATAAGCAGAAAAATTTTCAAATAATTGGTTTTTATTCGTAATTGATATAAAATCCCGTAATATCCCAATATATCTTCGATTTCTGTTTAAATTTGACATCTGTTCCAATTCTTTGCACAAATCTTCAGGCAGTAAATTCCGCTCCCAACATTCTCTGATTAAATTTCTTCCAGAAAAAGGTCTTTCCAGTCGGGACCTTGGAAATCCATGCTTGTCATTTTTTAACAAGTCATTAATTTTCATAAAAATGTCGTTAGATTGTTGATGTAGACTAATAAAGTTACGCAAGTTTAGATTTGAAGATGTTCTTTCATCAGAAGATTTCCTGTAAAATTCACCTGAAATACTCCCATTGTTGCGGATATAATCATCAATGGATACATATGGCGCAAAAATTTGATCTGCTTTTTGTAATTCACTTTCAGCTTCATCGACGATTACTAAATCGACATACTCTAATGTATATTGAAAAAGTGTCATCCCGCTAATTCCTATTTTCATTGTCGCCAGAGCTGCTGTAGTTGTAACAATGACATTAGCATCAAAAATTCTTGTTTGTATAGACGTTCGTGGACAACTATAGTAAAAAGGACATTGATAAGTTTTGTTTATATTTAACTGGTTTAACCGGCTTGCCCCTCGTTCATAAAATTTATAAATTTTCGTACATGGTTCTTTTCCATAATCGATTGAAAGATCAGCCTCATTGATTAGACCGCCGAGTGCACACCCTGATGTTAAAATTTCCGAGTCGAAATCGGATAGAAAGTCCTTTCCATCACTTACTTTATTAATGTGGTCTGTCCAATTTGAAGAGCCTATCACTGGAATTGCATCTATACCGAGCCTATTTAATTCTTCAGCTTTTTTTAGAACTTTCGGGACTGATGACTCAATTACTACAACCTTCTTATTTTCCTTCGCTAGTTTTTTTACAATGGCATCTGATAACGTTGATTTCCCTGAACCTACCTGCCCGACTTTATTAGTGATATTATTGATTTCAATGTTTTTTGTTTCTTGAATGGACTGTTGCTTAACAAACTTAAAAGTTGTATTTTCCAGTACTCTTTTGCGATAGCTATTACCTTCCTGAGATAGGGTTTCATCTATTTCTTGCGCTTCTTTAATTAAATCGGATATCGATAACTTTAATCTGCTTCTTTTCTTTCGTCTTGGCTTTGATATTTTACGAGGGACAATTTCATCAAGCAGTTTAATTTCAATTGGTTTTTCGTCGATAATAATGCCATAACGTTTACCCTTTTGAAATGCGAACTCATTTTTAGGCAATTTATAACGAATTTCTAAAGATAGTAACTTTAAATACAACTCTTCCCTTTCTGCCAATTCCTCTGTAATATTTTTTACTTTAATAAATTTATTACCCACTCTAGTGTATAATTTCTCATATTCACTTGATTCGTATTCTCTCAATTCATCCAAATACACTTTTTTCTGATTCAGTGTTTTTAACAATATTCTGGCGTTTTGAATAAAAAAATCGCTGTTTTGAAAGTTGTGCCTGGAAATTAATCCTCTTCCTCCGAGAACTAAATAGTAATCTTCTATTTTTCCTGGGATTTTAAAAAAATTTATAAGAAATAGTAACAATTCAATTCTTTGTTCTTTTTCAAGTTTAAATTCATTCAAAAAGATATACTTTTTGTCGTAATCTTTTAAATCATTCAGATTCATCTTTCCACTCCTTTATCATTTTTTTAAATGAAGCTAGAGTCATACATTGAATCTTCATTTTATCTTTTACAACTCGATTCACAGCGCGGATATAATTTGAATTTTTGTCTGAAGGAACAACATAAATCACCTTATCATAAGGCAGATTTTCTTTTTCTTTTAACTTTATGTCTTCTTGAATCCATCTCGGATCCTTGACGTCTTTTGCATCAATGACCCATTTTTCTCCTTTAAAATTGAATTCAAAATCCCACTCATCTTTTTTAGGCCAAAGTGTTGGTTTAATTCCCGCTTTTAGTAAAATTTTTTTAACTTCTTTTTCCAATAGACCGGAATAATAAATATAACGTGCAACATTTAACCGTAACACCCATATATCACCTTCTGCATTTACCTTTTTGATATCTGAGAATCCATTCGTTTTCCTTGAACATCTATCAGATACGCAATAAAGCGTGCCATCAATTCTTTCTTTTAAAATTAACCCACAATGTTTACAAACTTTAATCATTGCATATTGATAATTTAATCTTTCAAAAGCAGCTTCAAATATATCTGGATACTTCGTTCTAAAGTTTCTTAAACTTTCATTTTCAATAAAATGTTTGCTTGTAATATAGGGAGTATGTTGGAGGAAACTTCTTATTTCACAATATTCATCTTGATTTTTTTCAAAAAGAAGTTCGATAAACTTCTGACTTTGTAGTTCAAGTTCTTTATACTTTGCTTTTTTTGCTTTACGGAAAATTCTTTCGTTTAATTTATCTAATAATTCTGGGGTGCAGTGATATGTATTTTCGAGTCCAATGTTGACATAGGACTCATCCATATACCAATCCGTCTTTGTTAACGGCTTTCGATATGCATCCGGTAATCTGTTAATGAATTGTTTTGTAGAAAAGTTAAATGATTTAATTAATGCGGTTTCACTTGTGGGAAGAATGGGTTCACCTTGATTAAACAAATTATAGGTAAGATTTAGTAAAGAAAATTTATCAAGTGCCTTTTTTAAAAGAGGAGAGCGAAAATATTCCATTTGATCGCCCTTGTTCACTTCGGCTACTTGTTTCTCATATAATCCTAAGCAGCTTAGTTCCATTGCATCATTAAAAATTTTTACAAAATCACTCATATAAACACCCCTTTCAATATAAAAAAGCCTTATGTACAAAGACATAAAGCTTCTTGGGCAAATTAAAAGGAAAGTCAGTACGAAAATCATGCAAAAATATGATTTTCATACGAATTTACTATGACGTTTTGTCCTGTACATTAACAGATTAATATCTATTTTCAGAAATGTCAACAAACTACTAAAACATACAGGTAAGTAATTAAAAAGGGAGAAATTCCTTCTACATAATGAAAGACTTTTACTATTGTAGTGGACGCTAGGATAATCACCTTTCTATTACAAAAAATCTCACCGCCTTAACACACTTGACGGTGAGCAAAGTTTTTACACAGTTACTCATTCAATTGCTTAAAATTATCTTTTACGGTCTTATATGCTTGATTCCTATGATTAGGAGTATTTGGATAACGCAACTCCAATTTATTCATATCAACAAGCTTTTTAATATGATTTTTTCTGAGACCATCGCGTCCTCTTTCAAGAAAATAAGATAATTCAGTTAAAGTTAAAAATCTATCGCAGCATAGTGATAAGATTAAGTTTCTTAATATTTCTGGTTTTAATCGTTTATTTTCTCTTGCTGGTCTTGCAATTTCAATTAATTCTTTATAAGTTTTATTATCATCTACTATATTTCCTCTATTATTACCTGATACTTTTGTATTCTCGTTTTCGAACTGCTTTTCGCTATTACCGGAGATATTCTCCTTATTACCGGAGTTGTTCTCCTTATTACTGGAGATATTCTCCTTAACACTTAAGTTTTTTTCATTTTCATCTAAATTCTTCTTAAGTATATTCAAATTATGTTCATCTATAGGCTCAAAAAAATCAGATAGTATATAAGTAGTTCCTCTACCTGTTCCTTGTGGAATTAATAAACCTTCTCCTACTAAATCAGAAAGTAGTTTATTAATATCTCTCGGATATTTGTTTGTTAATTCTTGCATCCGGACATTACTGACACTTTTTTCTTGATAAGCAGTCACCAATATAAGAACCTCGTCCGGAGATAGCAGATGATAGCGATCTTTTAATACATATTTTATATAATTTACAATTTCATTTGGCTTAACAATAAATAAAAGGACAATTAAATATAGTATGGTACTACATTTTAATTGTCCCTCTTAATAAGTAAATCATTTACCCTTATGTGATCTTTTCATTTTTTCAATCTGCATCTGATAGTTCTCTTTTGCTTTTCTAATTGATTCTTCAATCACATTTGGTGAGTTAGTTAATAATAGAGGATATTTCTTGTTGAAATAAGCTTTAAGCAACTTGATTTCAGACTCTGTTAGAATAATCGGTGCTAAAGGAATAGGCAAGGGACTTTCAGGAAAAAAATCCGTCAATGCATATTCTAATTTAACCCTCATTTTTTCTGATACAGAGTCATCATCAATATCGTAAATACCTTCATTATCAAAACTCACTTCATCAATATTCATTCGAATTATTCTTCCCGGTTTCCTGTCTATTGTTTCATATATTAATTCAATCATCTTAACTGTTTGATTTCCAAGTTCGGGCTTTAACATTTTACCTCTTTTAATTTTACTTTTGGGGATTTCTAATACTTTGTCATTGTTTATACAGATATATTTAACACTTACACCCATAATGACACTCCTTGATGAAGGAATTCAATTGTTTTTTTCTGAAAATAAAAGGTACATCATTCTTCCTTATAATATCTCACTATTAACTTTTTTAACTATGTGTCACCCACTATTAAAACAACTTCTCTGCCCCATACCCTTCCAACACAGCTTTCGGTACAAACATCCGCGCAGTTTTTAACGGGTTAACGACTTGGCTAATTTGTAAGTCTCCAACGGCACTGAGTAACATGGCGATATCAGCCATATCTAAATCTGTACGTTTTGCGATTAGATCTGCTGCAGCTTCTACAGCACCTTTTGCCGCTTCATCTAACGTTTCCTTCGTTACAAGTGTAGCAAAACCCTCTTCGTTTTCTACAAATGGAGTTGAGATACTTTCTCCTTTAACAACTGTCAAACTTATCGTAATTTTAGCGGCGATTTCAACACCTGATACACCAACTTCACCGTCGCCCATTGCGGCATGTACATCACCTAGTGCGAATAAAGCGCCTGGATGGAAGACAGGGAAATATAATGTTGCTCCTTCTTTAACTAAAGTCGTATCCAAGTTTCCACCGTGGTCTCCTGGCGTTCCACAGTTAACCGCACCTTCTTTTGGCGCAACACCGATTACCCCGACCATCGGAGTTAGAGGGAAAGATAAGTTTTCATTAAACACAATTTTTCCATCTTGAATCGGAACTTTCTTAATCTTAAACTCTGACAATCGATCGCCAAGCACGCCTAGCTGTGGACCAGTAGCCAATGTCCCTTCCCCAACTAGCTCTATCTTTTTAATTTCTACTTTTAAAATATCTCCCGGCTCAGCCTCTTCAACGTAAATCGGCCCAGTTGCAGGGTTAACCTGATCCCAATTAATCTCATTAAACGGCGTATCTTCACTTTTAATTTGATCTAAGAAACAATCGTATGTCTCAATCTCCACTACTGTACCAGAAGCAACTCGCATCACGGGCTTATTATCCTTACTCATCGCATAAATATATGTATCCTTCGCCAACTTCTCCAACTGCTTAACCAATGCAATCACTCCTCTTTTTTATATTATTCTATCATTATTTTGTAAAAATTTAAACAAGACAAAGTTTTTCCACATGTAGCCAGCTTTTTTCTACAAATCTAGTATTTTCGTCTTATTTCATACTTAGTCAAACTTTGGTATCGTATAAAATAATGGAATTAGGAGCGGGATTATGGGAGTAGTTATTGTATTCTTTCTTATCATTGTTTGTATAGGTTTGTTTTGGTACGAGTTTTCGTTACTAACATCGATTTTTTTATTTTTATCTGTCGCTGGGATATTTTTAGTCGTTACCGATATTAAATTACGAAAAAAGTCGAGAGAAACAGTTGAAACTGTAAAAAAACATAAAGCGAAGGTTGTAAATAAAGAAGTGATTCACGGTTATCGAGGGAAAACAACATACACCTTTGAAATCAATACAGGTGGCGAAACCATTCAAATTAAGAAAGAGAGAAATAAATTACATAGAGATTTTAATATAAATGACACAATTGATATTTATCCAGAGTTTGATGAACAAAACAATATAGTAGATTTTAAGTTGGCTGAATTAGTAGAAAGGAATACAAGAATCTATAAGCCTTTTATAATATTTGCTATAGGGTCTATCGCCACAACAGCGCTACTTATTTTAAATGATCATTCTTCTTTAACAACTGTGACATCGTATCTAATCGCTTATTCGTTTTTCCTTCTTCTCGTTTTATATGTCGGTATTTCGAGTTTAAAAAGGGTGTTCGTTGATAAAAGCACATTAAAACCGGTAAAGGCGGTCATTCATAGCTTTTACATATATAGTTCAATGGACGACGGTATCAAACATGAATCGATAAGTCCAGTTTACAGAGTGGAAGTTGACGGGAAAGTACACCAATTTGTAGGTGATAAAAGCGCCCAGAAGGAAGACCGAGGAAAGGAAGTTACTGTTTATTACGATCCAAACACAATGCAATTTTTCGACAATCCAAAAAGCAAAACAGACTTGGCTATGGCTATTTTCATGCTCACAATGGCATTTTGCCTGATTTATGGAATTTTGAAGGAAGGGTTATGATTCTCCAATGATTTGTAAAATGACAAAAAAAGAATTTGTACATTATTTATTTGTACAAATTCTTTTAAGAAAATAAATCACTAACTTCGATTTTAAGTTTTTCAAAGAGAAAAGACTCTAATTGATCATTATTTGCATAATATATTGGTTTGCCATATTGTTGGCCCTGTTCTAAAAATTAACTTCTACCAATTCATTTTGTATATCTACAATCCAATATTCTTTCACTCCAGCTTCTTCATACAAATTGCGTTTTAATATTTTATCCATTTTAGCTGTTGAGGGAGAAAGAATTTCGACAATTAAATCTGGGGAGCCGTTACAACCTTTTTCATCCAGTTTACTTTTATAACGGATATGGACATTTCGAACAGCGGATTGTTGCTCATTGTTTTTTATTTTAATTTATTCAGTTCATCTACAAATGCAGGTCTTCTTTTATATAACTCCTTTAATTCACTAATTAATTCTTGCTGAATATCCACCCCTGCAAATTTTTTAAATCTCTTTATCTTTCCACATATTCTTTGATAGGCCTTTCGATTTGAACTGGCCTTCGCCTCTTCCTTAATGTAATTTCTATATATTTTTATTACTTTTTTCTTGTCATGCCCAATCAACAGTTCAGCATATTGTTCTACATAATTTTGGTGTTTTTGGACAAATTCCATAATCTCTACAACGTCATTTTCTTCTTCGATTAATTGTAAGTATAGGGATTGAGCAAACCAATCTTTCCTCTTCTTCAACTCTTTTTTAATATGATTGTAAAAGACAACTTGGTCATCTGTTGTTAATTCCTTCATTTCCTGATAATATTCAAATTTTCCATCGAGGAAAAGTTCCATTGCCAACGCGAACTGTTCTTCCTTGTAGGAAAGCTCTTTGTAGGCTGCGTATCTAATTTCTTTCCATTTGGTTACTAACCCCGCATACTGCCTATCTTGTCTTTCGCCTTCCGTTGCCAATTCAATGACTTTTTCAAAGTTTTGTTCCTTTATACATTTATTTATATAATGTTCCCTAAACGTTGTATAGGAAAGATGATCAATAATAAACTGCTCCGCTTCCTCTTCTGTTCCAAAATTCTCGATTAAATCAAATAAAATAGTCAATAAACTTTCATTATTATACCTGCTATAATGATCTGATTTCGCACTTAATAAGGTCTGTATTTTCGTTTTTAATTTTTCACGGAGTATTGGTTCGTCTGCATATTTCGTACAAATCCATAAAATATCTGTTTGGAATTCTTCCCATCCATCAAACACTTCGTGATCCACTAGTTCCATGAGCTTCGTAAAGGCTTTTTCTTTTAATTGTTGATCAATACTGACATTTTCTGAGACAATTTCACTGATCGTCTGTATTGCTTCATTTACGACCGATCCGATTTCCCCACCAGAATCATCGGCATATTGAAATGCCCCAATGGCTTCTGTTAGTACTAAAATAGCGATATCCATCGCTAGTAACATATCGTTGGTGTCCGCCACCTTTTCAAGTACTTCACTTAACTCCCATGAAAAATCGGATACTTTTCGATAGTGAATAAACCCTTTACTCATATATTTATGTACAATCGATTGAATTAATCTCTTACAATTTTCAAGTTCTTGATCAGCATGTCCTTTTGAGTACTTAAACATAATTTGGTTTTTCGTTACAAAATCATTTTCCGTTATTTCTAAAATAATTTGGATCAATTCTTCCTTCGATAGACTGACTAGCATATTATGAAGTGATAAAGGCTTTTCTACTTTTGTCTTATTTTCATCAAGCAATAACTCATTTAACTCATAATATGCAGCAACTTCATGCTTGCATACCGGGCCTAAATCATAGGGACAATCACATTCGGAATAAAGGATTTCACCAATATCATCCAACTGCACCATAACCTTGTACGTATCACTACCTTGAATGAAAAATTCATATTCATCAGGTGCAGGTGATGTAGCTTCTAAAACATTCCCCTCAATGTAATAGCCATAACCTCTATCTAAAATTTTCCTACTAATACTCGTTTCAAAACTTTTTATATTCATTTTTTTACCCTCGAAGTCTTTAATTTTCTATATATAAAGGTACATCAATTATTGGGAATTTTCTACCTTTGTGGAAATTCGTATGGATTTTATATCTATTGAATACAAAGTGAAGATAAATTAAAAGAGGTAGGTATCCACACGTATTCAGAATTTTATCTAATTCATGAGGTTGAGTAAGCCGAGCAAATTCTCTTGGAATTTTATTAATATTTTTCCTTTCGTTAATAAAAGAGTACCATTGACAATTAAGAATTCTCGAGGAACATTCTGTGATATAAGATTATTCGGGAAATGGCAGACACCATACCTATACGGATAGAAGCATCCTATTGTGGAATTCCCGTAGCAATATTTCTAACACCTAAGGGACAGGCTCAATTGCACACAGCCTCTTCTACATAAATTGGTCCCGTTGCCGGATTCACTTGGTCCCAATTTATCTCATTAAACGGCATGTCTTCACTTTCGATTTTATTCAAAAAGCAGTCATATGTTTCAATCTCAACTTCCGTCCCAGAAACAACCCGCATAACCGGTTCATTATCCTTACTCATCGCACAAATGTATGTATCGTTCGATAACTGCTTGACCAACTCAATCACTCCTCTTTTTACATTATTCTATCATTGTCTTCAAAACTCTCAAACAAAACATTTGGTATTAAATTATTTTATTTCTTCTCAAAAAACGAAGAAACATTACTCTATTTAATGGAATATTGCAAAAAGAACATAAAACCTCATTAATTTTATAATGAAAGGCTTATTAACACGGTGTTTAGCCTTTCTTTTGAAAAAATTATTTTTTATCGTTTTTTGGGATGAGTTTAAATAAATTCGGTGAGGCAACAGCCGCTTGTTTGTTTTCTGCCTGGATTTGGTCATATATTTCTTTCCGAAAAACTTCAACTGATTTTGGTGCGTCGATGCCGATTTTTACTTGATCACCTTGAATGGAAACAACTCGAATTTCTATGCCGTCTCCGATTTGTATGGCTTCACCTTTTTTTCTTGATAAAATTAACATCGACTCACCCCTTTACCGAAGCAGGGGATTCTTTAAACAATGGGTGTTTCGTTTTGTAGTTCTCATCGTTTAAAATCACCTGTTTTGCTTTGTTATTTTTCACATTAACAATGACCGGTGCTTGGAGGTTGGCTGTTGTTTTCTCAAACGGATCTTGAAGCGTTAAAATCGAATAGACTGCAACATCGGTTGGTTGTTTGATGTCGAGCTGTTCAACAATCGCTTCGTCCAATTTAAAATCATAGTCTTTATAAAATAAGAACGGATTTGTCACAACAAAAGCTAGTTCCGTAGTTCGGACCGATTGCAAGACAAAATAAACATTGTCTTCCGTTAAAGGTAATATCACAAATTCTTTTTCCTCTAAAAACCCGGGGATTCCGTGTTCAAAATGTAGGATATCTTTTTTATTAATGGTTACTTCGTTAAAATACTTTGTTTGGATGTTCATAGTTTCACCTGCTTAAATGGTTTCGTTAAAAAGATTAACGAAATCAATTTTCAATGAGTTTTTCTGCTCAACATATACCGAAACGTTTCCTGGCGTATACTCGTGAATTGGCTTTTGGATTTGCACATCAATGATTGGATTCCGTGGTGTAGCCTTCACTTGGACGTCCGCTGGTGTATAGTGGAGTTTCACACTTCCGTGGGATGGAATCCAGCCAATGCCGAATTGTTTTTCCTTAAACGCATTCGATTCGGCTATTTGTGGTATAGGGTTTCCTTTATTTTCGATTCTCATTAATTGTTCTCCTTCACTTGCCCGTCTACCAATCCCTTCAAGAGCTGCTTGCTTACCCGCTTGAGCAAATTCAGAAACTAAACGTGGTATTGTTTTGAAACCCAATTGAGCCCTTGCCTCGGTTTGGTCGACCGTAAGTCTGCCGGGTACTGTATAGATTTCCAGCTCAGCCTTTGGTTGCTGGATGGATTGGTTGGCCTTTGGTTGTTCAATTTTTTGCACTGGTTTTTGGATTTCCAAACCTGTTTTTATAAACGTAGATTCAAGTCTTATTTGTGGTATTCTCATTACTATCCCTCTTTTTCAAGAGATTTTTAAAAAGAAAAGCTATCCTAAAGAGGAATAGCTTATCGTAAAAAGTCAACAAGGGTTGGTTGGATAATTTTTGCACCTACTGCTAAAGCAGCTCGGTGAACAGATTCTTGTGTTAGTAATTCCGTAATTACTTTTTCCATATCAACATCTTCGTTTTCAGACAAAATCTTCGTTGCGGTAACTTCCTGTTGACTAATCCGATCCTCCATTAATTCTACACGGTTTTGCTTCGCACCAACTTTAGCTTGTTCTTTTAAAAATGTATCAATTTGCCCGTCGAGGTAATCTAAAAATGCGCCAATCTCTTCATCAGTTGTATTCGGATCTTTCAAGACATTGATTAATTGGGAGAGTGAACCTTCTTCTGAAAGTAAGTCATCAAAAAGTAATTGTCCACTTGTATTAACGTCGATTGTAATGCCATCAAAGATTTCAATATTAATTGTTCCAGGTGTAAATTCAACTTTTTTATAAGTTTCTCCGGCTTCATTTGTGGCTTCCACAACATTCGGAACGTTATTCGTATTTTTTCCATTAAAAATATATTTATCTCCAACTTGTGTTCGCGCAATTGTATATAGTTGGTCTTGCAGTTGTTCAATTTCAACGGCAATCGCTTCTCGTTGCCCCTCTTCATATGTTCCGTTTGAAGCTTGAACGGTTAATTCACGTAAACGTTGCAGAACGCTTATACCTTCCGCTAGTGCATCATCTGTCGTATCAAGCCAGTTGTTTACTTCACCAATATTACGGCTAAATTGTTGAACCTGGTTTAAATCTGATCTATAGCCGATCCCAAGCATGGCAACAACCGGGTCATCGGATGGACGGGTGATTTTCTTTTGTGTCGTTAGCTGCTCTTGGAGTTTACCAAGTTTATTGTAACTATTACTTAAATTTCGTAGCATATTCGTTGATAACATTGATTGGGTTACCCGCATGTTTTTCACCGCCTTTTCGTAATCAGAATTTTTGTGCCATTAACGCGTTTCTACCTTCGCGTTATTATCGTCCTACAATACCTGTACTGTTAATAATTCGATCAAGCATCTCATCAATGACCGTAATCATTCTTGCTGATGCGTTATAAGCGTGTTGGAAAGTAACTAAATTGGTCATTTCTTCGTCTAGAGAAACTCCTGATACGGATTTTCGGTTATAATCGACAGAATCAACAAGGACTTGTACGTTTTCTTGATTTCGAACTGCACTTTGCGCATCGACACCTAAGTCACCAACAAGCCCAGCATAGAATGATGCGAAACTGCCATTAAGTCCCGATGGAGCTGATCCATATTTATTCTCTTTAATACCGATTACTTTTCCTTCTTCATCAAATTCATTTACTGTTTCAGTAAAGTACTCACTGAAATCCTTTGAAAATATATTCGCCAATTCAAAAGCATTGTCATTGTCCCCGGAGAATCCACCTTTTTCACTTGCTGCTGCAATTAATGATGGATCTTCAATGATATCTTCGTTTACCTTAATCATTTGTGCGTAATTTTTAGTCGGATGATATTGAAATGCTTCTCTTAACTCTGTTTCCGTTGCCGTTTCGCGGTTTATTTCAATACCTAAGTCAAAAAATACAGGTGCTTTTTCTTCACTATTTAGACCATACCCTTGTGTATGAATATTGTTAAACTCCATTGCAAAGGCAAATGTTAGTTTATTAAGACTTTCTAACATTTCAGGGTAATAACCTGAACCGACTTCACCCGGTAGTTGGTAACCATAGCTTTTAATTATCCCGCCAAGTTCACCGCCAAAGCCGAGGTTATTTATTTCTTTTCCGTTAACTTTAATCGCATTTACAGGTTTATTTAGTCCGTTGTCCTTAGTTGTTACCTCAAGTTTATTAACACTTGACCGTCCAGTGGTATTGTTTACCTCAAGTAGTTTGATTCCATCACCATAATCCGATCCGTTCGCACCAACAATTCGAATTTCGTATAGACCGACCGCTGTTTTAGATGGTTGTCCATATTGTTGTGGAATCACTGTATCCACTTCGATATTAATTAGCTTTGATAATTCATCGACTAAAAGATCGCGTCGATCATATAAATCGTTCGGTAATTTTCCGTGCGGTTCAACTGTTGCGATTTGTTTATTCAATTCATCAATTTGTGAAACAATCGCGTTAATATTACCGACCGTTACATTAATTTCTTGTCCCAGATCACTTTGGATTCGCTCCAAGGAGTTGTAATAGTAATTAATTGTTTCAGCTAACATTTGTCCGTTCGATGCAACGACTTGACGTGTTGCTGAGTTTTGCGGGTTGTTTGCTAAGTCTTGTAATGAATTCCAAAATTTATCCATAACCGCTTGTAGCCCGGTATCAGAAGGTTCGTTAATGATGTCTTCCATTTTTGCTAACGCGGAAGAAATGGAACTATAATAGCCCAGTTTATTATATTCCGTACGATATTGGACATCGAGATAGCTTTCCCGAATTCGGGTAACTTGCCCTGGTTCAACACCTGTCCCGATTTGTCCGAATGTTGCGTTGTAAGGATTAGTAGTTTGAAAATCAACCCGTTGTCTCGTGTAACCTTTTGTGTTGGCATTCGAAATATTATGACCTGTTGTATAAAGGGCTGACTGTTGGGCGGTTAGTCCCCTTTTTGCCGTTTCTAGGCCGTGGAATGTTGAAACCATGCTTGCGCCTCCGATCGTGAGATATTTTCTGTATATAATTTTTCTGTTTTCGAAGTGGTTTTTTAATATAAAAATTAAACTTCAGAATTAAAAATGGACGATGAATTTGATTGTTGTTTTCCAGTATTCGGTCCGTAATTAAAGTTATCTATTTTGGGACGGAAAAGATTTAGGGAAAAATTAACAAACTGGAGTGAGTTTTTAATAAGTTCATGGTTCAGTTTGTTTTGTTCTTTCGTTTTTTCCAAAACGTCCGTTAAACTTTGGAATAAGGATTGTAATTTAGCTTTTTGGTCACCTTGAGCCAAGTCAATACAATCGGTTATTGTCGGTAAATTTTCCGTTTGGTTTGGGAATAGCTTGTTTAATTCCGCGACCCGTTGTTTTTCCAACGCCGTAATCGATGTAATATGTTTTTGTTCGTTCGTCATTAATTGATTGAGGGCTTGTACATCACCTTTTTTCACGATGTCCGTCTTTTTCACCGCAACACTATATAAACTTTTGTATAACGTTAACTCTTTTTCCAAAATATTAATTAAAGTGATAAAATCCATGGCCCTCACCTTTTCGTTTTGTATTCTTAATGTTGAAATCATGGTTGTCTGTAGCCGCTCAAATTAGTTTTTTGTTGCAAAATAATTATAGATTTTTTCTGCTACTTGTTGATGGTTAATTTTATACGTACCGTTCTGAATTAGTTCTTTTAATTGATTTATTTTTTCCTGACGTACTGGGTCAGTTGATTGTTGTTGAAGTTTTAACGCTTCGGAAGAAATTTCGATTTTGTCATCCGTCTTCATCGGATTTTTCTTTAATGCTTCCGCTTTTTGTAATTCCCGTTTGTAAGGATTGAGGCCAGATGGACCGTAATTTTGAATTTTCATCTGTATTCCCTCACTTTCGTTCAATCTTTGCTAAAAATTATATCGACACAAATTTGTAAAAGTTTAACCAGTGGAAAAACTTTCTTGTAAAATGAATAAAATTGACTAATTCGATTGTTGCGGGAGCCTTTTGGACTAGATTTTTTGAAAAGGCAACGTGCACTATATGGTTACAGGTTGGTTTGATCCGCACTTATTGACGCTTCCTATATTTTTCATTCACAGCGTAATATGCCCGTTTTTCTTCCATTTCTTTTTTACGTTGTTCTTCTCTTTCAAAAATTTCTAGTTCATTTTTAAAATCGTTTACGCACTTACTACACAATCTCCCTGTCTGAATAGGATTCCCACATTTTTCACACGGATATGCGAGGTTGGGAAATTGGACTAGTTTGATCCGTCCTTTTTTAATAAATTTCAAAATTAATTCCTCTGATACACCTGTATCTTGAACGACTTGAAGCATCGACGCCGTTCGATTTTCCCGCTTCTTTAAATATTTGCTAACTTTTTCGTAAGCTTCTTCTTCTTCTCTATAACAACGATCACAAATATCACGAACCGGATTTTTTACATATATGCCTCCACATCTGGAACAGTTTACAATATCCATGGCAATCTACCTTTCTATTTCTAAACGTATATAGTTATTTAATATTTATATCGACCAAAAGTCCTTGATTGTTTAATGGGGTAGGAAAAATAGCACGAAATGTTCACAATATAGTAGTGGGCTTTGAGATACGGGTTGAGGGGCCCACGCAGAAATTACGTTATCCCCTTGCTAATGTAAGAGATTGAATCGATTTCGCCCCGGCTTGTTCCAGGATATATGCTGCGTGACGTAGTGTTGAACCTGTTGTATAAATATCATCAACGAGTAGGATGTGTTTATTTTTAATTGAGTTAGTGGGTGGGGCGGCTTGTTGATTTTTAGATGTTTGGATTTGCTTGGAGGTGATTGTTTCCGTCGTCGGTTTGATTTGTGAAAGTTTGAACACCTGTGGTAAATGAATCCGCTCTTCTCTACTTTTCTTTGATTGTTTTTCTGTATGTGTGCGCTCGAGGATGTTTGATGGCTGTAGTCCCGCTTCAATGAGAAGAGCTTCTGCTTGATTAAACCCGCGTTCGTATAACCGCTCCTCACTTAAAGGAATCGGAACAATCACATCGTATTGCAAGCTTCGGAGAATATTTTGGATGTCCTCTGCAAAAATTTTCGCCAGCGCATAATCCCCACGATATTTAAATTTTGCGATCAGCTCAGCCATAAAGTCATTATAAACATAAATTGATGTGTTTTTCGTAAGCGTCCCCCGCCATTTCGACGACTCCTCCCAACGGATGCAATCATTGCATAAATCATCTTTAAAATATTGTTTATTTGTTTCAGTTTTTGGCCTGTGGCATATCTGACAAGTCGTGCCCATGATTCTTTCAAGTTGATTCTCACATTTACTGCAAATTTGCCGATTAAGTTGAGCAAGAAAAACCGATCGCCATGTGTAATTTGGAGAAATGGGTTGGAAACAGTATAAGCAAAGGTCGGGTTTTAATAGTTTCATTAAAAACCACCTCTATTTTTAATTTTTTATTCAAAAATTGCTAGATGAAATGATTTTAAGACGGGTTTTGTGCGATTTTTCAACCAAAATGTGCGAAAAACTAAAATCTTGTGCGAAATTCCATTTTTTTGTGCGAATTTCATATAAAAGTGTGCGAATTTGTCATTTTTTTGTGCGAAAATCCAATATTTTGTGCGAACACGCATCTAGCCACTTACACATAAACATCTAAATTACAGGTTTTCTAAATCTATAAAGTATTTAAGTCTATTTTTCGAGATTTCTTTCACGAAACCGAGGGAATTGAGTAACCTTCTCACCGTATATCGTGATGAAACTTGTAAAAATTCCATTGCTTCTCGAATTGTAATTTCCGGCCCGAATAATAGTGCATAGTCCCGCAAGCCAGCAATATGGGCCTGTTTTGATATATGACCACAATGTCCACAAATCCAAATTCCATGACCTCGTTCTATCCCAAACCTCAAACAATTTTCACATCTAACACCTTTAATGATATGTTCTCGAGGGATGTCATATTGTTGTAATAAATTTTTAGTATTAGGTTCATGTTGTTTTAGTAATCTTCTCGTTAGCTTCCTTAATTCTTGTTTCGTATAAATTTCATTAGAATATTGTCTTTCTAAAGTTGCGATTTTTTCAGGAAAGTTATAAGTTGTCGTAACAATTCTCGGGACTTCACTATTCGTGTGGTTCAATCTTATTACTGCACGTTCATTAGCCATAATTACAATTGGTACAATCGGTATATTTTTAAATTTGTTTATTTCCAACCACTGTTTTAAGTGATATGCCTGTCTTTTAACTTGAACCACTGGGTTTGGGAGTGCTTCTTCTTTATCATTGTTTTTACGAATGAGCTGTTTGAAAATCGGATCGAATGTTAATACTCCGGAATAGTTTTTAATTTCGGACGGGATTAACATTCTTTGAGAAGTAATTAGAGTGTCAATCTGGAAATAATGTTTCCCGTCATACAATCTTAAATCATGTAAAATTTTATACTCCTTCTCATTTAAATAAGTTAATGGGTAATCAATCGCTTTTTCTCCTCTGTATCCAGACAAAAACATTGAATAATCATTTTCGATTATCTCTCGTTTCGGATTATCAGCTACTAATCTATTAAGTAATACTTCATAAGTTTGCAATGTTTGTGATTTTTCACGTTTTTTAAGGATCATTTTTATAAATTACCTCCTAGTTTCATAAATTTTTTAAAAAAGTAGAGTAATTTATTTGTAGATTTAGTTTTTTTACATGGATTTGAGTTTAGTTTGTGCGATATTTTGGTAGAAGTGTGCGAAATTCCTAGATTTTGTGCGAAACTCAAGCACGAGTGTGCGAATTCCCCGGATTTTGTGCGAAATCTTAAATTTTTGTGCGATTTTCCCAAAAAGTGTGCGAAATTATAAAAATCCCCAAAATAATTATTCTAAAATAAACAATTCACCCATCCACCAATCCCTTCGCACGGGCGTCGCGATTCATCCGCAATAGCTGATTTCGTGCACGGACCATAGCTCGAGTCTGACCATGATGAAAAAAGGTAATGTCACCGTCCGGATATTTTGGATTGCGGCCGACGCGACCTGCAATTTGGACCAACGCACTTTCGGTAAAGGTGTCGTCTTCCGCTCCGACAACGGCTACGTCAATATTCGGGAAGGTTACTCCTCGCTCCAGAATTGTCGTTGTTAATAAAATCGGCACCACCCTATCACGCATGGCTTGTACTTTTTCTTTTCGTAAAGGGTCTTCCGAATGGACAGCCTCAATTCGCTCATCAAACTGACGAAACAGTGGCAAAGCCATTTCCATTAACTCAATATTTGGAAAAAACACCAACGCTTGTTTCCCAATCTCCAGTCGCTCCCGAAACCATTTCAAAACAGGCACAGGAATCCGCCCTTTCTCAATTTCCTTACGCCAATTCCCACACCAGACAAACTTCGGAATTGGCAACGGGTGACGGTGGAAACGAGCCGGCAAAATAACACAATTCCGCTTCCCAGAAAAGCACTCACGCTGCCACGCTTCTTTTGGTGTTGCGGTTAAAAATACGAGGGCACTATTCTCCGTGCGAGCAGCCTCGGCCGCCTGTTGTAGCATTTCATCGGCAGCATAGGGAAAAGCATCAACTTCATCAATGATCATGACATCAAAGGCATTTTTAAATCGGAGTAATTGGTGGGTTGTTGTAATAACGAGGGGAGCAAAACGATGTCGATCTTCGCTACCACCATAAAGGGAGGAAATAGACACTTCGGGAAACACATTTCGAAAACGAGGCGTGAGTTCTAAAACAACATCCGTTCTTGGGGTGGCAACGGCTGTACGTAAACCAAGACGCAATGCTTCTTCAATTCCTTCAAATAACATCTCCGTTTTACCGGCACCGCAAACCGCCCAAACTAATAAATCCTTCCGTTCGCGGACCGCTTCTTTTATCTTTTCCGATGCTTCAGCTTGTGATGGAGACAATGTACCAGACCACACTAATGCATCTTCAAAATGAAAGTCTGGCTTCGGCCCAGTCCATTCTAAAAGTGGTGTACATTGCGTAACCCTGCCCATCATAATGCACTGCCGGCAATATACACAAGACTGCTTACAACGAGCACATGCAAAGGAATAAAATAGTTGCAGATCACGATTTCCACAGCGACGACAACAATAACCACCACCCTCAGACACAATCCCTTGTCGATAGGCCACATAACCATGTCTCACATGTTCATGAATTTCTTCAATGGAAAAAGGCACTTCTTCCAACAATAAATTCCGTCCACTTAAAAACAACTGCAATTTCCGATTAAACTCGAACTCAAGATTGATTGGTTTTTCACGAAGTTCCTCCAAGCTCAAATCAGCGATCCGCACCAATTTTGCAGTATCATATTCATCAAGCAACACACGTGGAACCAGCTCCTGATCGTTTTTAATAAACAACAAATCAACCACCTCACAATTAATTTAGTTGTTAAAAATGGGAAATGAAAAATCGCGCATACTACAACTACAGGAAAAGGAATTTCAAGAGGGAAAATTAGAGGGATAAAGGAAAGTGGAACAAGTTTAACAACAAGTTCCCATAAAAAAATAAAAGATATAAATATATAAGTTCAAAAACATAAAAGTAAAAATTACTGCGGCATCCAGCCTAAACCAAAGGCACCTTCGCCTAAATGTGTACCAATAACTGGACCAAAGTAACTTAAAGTAAATTCCACATTCGGGAATTGTTCTTCTAATTCAGCAAGCCATTTTTTCGCCTCTTCTTCACGGTTTGCATGAATAACACACGCCCGTAGTGGTGTTCCTTTTTTCGCATCTTCTGTAAAAAGTTCCGTAATTCGGGCTAACGCCTTTTTCTTTGTACGGATTTTTTCAAATGGAACAATCTTTGTATCAACGAAGTGTAAGACAGGTTTAACTTGTAACAAACCACCGATTAAAGCAGATGCACCACTTAATCGTCCGCCTTTTTGTAAGTTCGTCAAATCATCCACCATAAAATAAGCGCGGGATTTTGCTTTTAGCTCGTTCAACCGCTTCATGATCGCATCAGGTTCCACACCTTCATTAGCTAACTTCGCAGCCTCTAACGCATAAAATCCTTGGATCATACAGCTACTTTCGGAATCAAAAGCATAAACTTTAATTCCTTCAACCATTTCACCAGCAGTAACTGCACCTTGATATGTACCACTAATTCCACTTGATAAATGGATACTAATGACTGCATCATAATCCTTCGCTAATTTTTCAAATAACTCAACGAACATCCCTGTAGAAGGTTGTGTTGTTTTCGGCAACTCTTTTTGCGTACGCATCATTTCGTAAAAATCTGCCGCTTTTATTTCAGCTTCTTCTTTATAAGATTCGTTTCCAAAAACGACACTCAATGGAATCATATGAATGTTATTTTGATTCCGAACATCTTCAGGTATATATGCCGTACTATCAGTAACAATAGCGGTTCTCAAATATATGCACTCCTTTTCAGTAATATTTTATAGTGCTCTTAGCTTCCGCTTGTTCCGGAGGATATTGCGCCAAATGTAACAGCACCACCCAATCCAAGACAAAAACAACAAGTTCCATTGTACTATTAATGTCTTTCAATAGAAAGAGACTTACTTTGAAAAACAATTCTACAAAGATTCGCGTTTTCCTTTATTTTAAACAAAAAATTGAAAGGGTTTTCAACGGTCTCCCTACGCCACAGTTATTTATAATAGAATTAAAGACTTGTACAGCAAACACCCTCAAAGATGATATGTATTCACCTCTAAAATTATGCATCTTTTCCTCATCACAATCAAATAAAAAAAAACCCCCCGTTCTGATCTGACCCATTTAAAAGGGCAGCTATTCGTCACGGAGCAGTTCTCATCTCAAATTCTACTAAACTAATTTATTTTTACTTCAACCCAACCTTTTTTAATTGCCTCTACAACAGCTTGAGTCCGGTCTTCACAGTTCATTTTTTGTAAAATGTTACTTACGTGGTTTTTCACCGTTTTTTCACTTATAAATAACCGTTCACCAATTTTCCGGTTACTTTTTCCTTCAGCTAACAATTGTAAAACTTCGCACTCACGGCGTGTTAATAAATGGTATGGCCGTCTTACTTCGTAGTTTACGACGCCACCGCCACTTGCTTGATATTTATTTGCTGTTTCCGCAAGGCGACGGAATTCTTTTACAAGATTATGAGTGACTTTCGGATGTATGTATGAACCACCTTCAGCGACCACTTTAACAGCTTCCAATAAAGAATCGACATCCATTTCCTTCAATAAATAACCACTAGCCCCGGTCTTTAAAGCATGGGTAACGTAGTTTTCATCGTCATGGATTGATAAAATAATCACTTTTGTATCTGGGAAAGTTCGTACTAGGTGCCTCGTTGCCTCGACCCCATTCATATTTGGCATATTAATATCCATAATTACAACGTCTGGATTATATCTACGAACAAGTTCAATCGCTTGGTCTCCGTCCGAACCTTCGCCTACCACTTCAAAACTTTTCTCAAACTCTAGTATTTTCTTTATACCTTCTCTATATAATTGATGATCATCAATAACGAGTATTTTTGTCGTCATAATCGTTCCCCCTCTTTTTTGGATTAGCAAGAAATATCCCTATTTACGAAGAAGAAACATTTTTAAAACCGGTTCCTCTCCAAACAAACAACCCTATTTATCCCCGTCATTACAATTGTAAAATAACTTTTCCCAATATAACTAGGTCCATTTTACTTATTTTATCGGAACATCAATTATGACTTTAGTCCCGACTCCCTTTTCTGATTGAATTGCAAGCTTCCCTTCTAAAAGTTCAACTCGTTCTTTCATTCCACAAATACCAAAGGAGCCTTCCTTTTTTACACTTGGGTCAAATCCAATACCATCATCTTTAATAATGGCAGTTACCCTATGAAGATTCACTTCTAATTTCACTTGGATTTCAGTCGGTTTGGCATGTTTTAAAGCGTTTTGTACTGATTCTTGAATTAAGCGAAATAAAGCTACTTCCATTTTTGAATTCAAGCGACGTTCTTTTCCGATAAAAATAAAAGGTATACGAATGTTGCGAACTTTGTTGTATTCTTCTACTGTTTGGAGATACTTTTTCAAAATTGGCACTAAACCGAGATCATCTAAAGCCATTGGACGTAAATCGTAAATAATATGGCGAACTTCGTACAAAGCATCACGAACCGTTTTCTTCAAGCCCCTGATTTCCACGAGGGCCTCTTCTATGCCTCTTTCCCGATAAATTTTTTCAATTAAATCGGAACGCATCATCACATTGGCCAATAATTGGGCTGGGCCGTCATGCATTTCCCTTGATAGACGTTTCCGTTCTTCTTCTTGTGCCTCAATTATTTTTAAACCAAACTCCTGTTTTTCACGGGCATCAGCGATAATTTCAGAAACATTTTTCAAATCGCCTGTTAAATAATTTAAAACTACGGAAATTTGTGATACTAATCGGTCAGCCCGGTCAATCGTCTTTTGGATGCTGATAACTCTTCTTTCTAATTCATCTCGGCGATTTCGTAGTTGTTGTTCAATCTGTCTAGTCATTGTCAGCTTCACTTGTAAATTATGGGCATGTTCATAAGCTTGACGCACTTCTTCTTCTGAATACCTATCAAAATGTTTACTTACCTCTGATAAGCGCAGTCGAGCCCGACGTACTTCTTTATCGAGAGTTTCTTCCTCTTCGATGATTTCAATGACCATTTTTTTGATTTTCTTTATTTCATCAATAATTGATTCGTAATCCTGTCGACTTTGTTCACCAATTTCAAAGATTTCGGTTTTACTTTGATCAACAGTATCAATCATATTTTCAATTATGTTATCGATTGTTTTTAAATTGATATTCTCAGTTGTCATCGTTTTCACTCCAAAAAACATACTCAAAAAGAGTATTCTAATCTTATCGTAACATTAAAAAAATAAAAAACATGTAAAAATATGACGAAAAGAAAAGTTTTTTGTTCTTTAATCAAATAAATCGAGATAATCGTCAAAAATCCCTTAATAACATTGTAACATTTTATATGAGTATATTAGGTAAAACAATCCATTTATTGCAGTACTGCTTTTTTCTCATTATAATAGATTGTATGCATTTATCAGTCATTATAAATAAATTTTCTAAAAATACAAACATTTTACACGAGAGGGGCTTTTTTCTTATGCGGAACGCCTATTTAACTGTAAAAGGCTACGGGGAGCATGAAATTGTTATTCAAAAATCGCGTTTTATCACATACGTTGATCGCGCAGAAACCGAGGAAGAAGCACAAGCCTTTATTCAAAAAATTAAAAAGCTGAATCACGATGCAACCCATAACTGTTCTGCCTATTTAGTCGGCGAGCATGATCAATTCCAAAAGGCAAACGATGATGGAGAACCTAGTGGAACTGCCGGCGTACCGATGTTAGAAGTTTTAAAGAAAATGAATGTAAAAGATACAGTTGTTGTCGTTACCCGTTATTTCGGAGGCATTAAACTTGGCGCAGGTGGGCTCGTTCGGGCTTATTCGAAATCGACTTCTGAAGGTTTGAAGGCCGTTGGCATTGTTGAACGAAAATTGACACGAATCATGCATACGACAATCGATTACACTTGGCTAGGTAAAATAGAAAATGAATTACGTTCATCGATTTATACTATTAAAGAAATACATTATTTAGATAAAGTTGAAATTGAAACTTATGTTGATGCAGGGAAAGAAGAAGAGTTTCGTAATTGGATGATTGAACGAACAAGTGGACAAGCTGATATACGTGAAGGTGAGGTCATTTATTTAGAGACCTTGGTTTCTGATTAAGAAAGGAGAATTTTCTATGGAAGAAAATTCTAGACTCCGGAATCGGAGAAAAAAGAAAAGTAAAAAGAAATGGTATGTTATCACTCCGATTTTAATTATTTTAGTGGCCGTTCTTTTATATGTTGGTAATCTTGCCCTTAAAGCGATGAACGTAACGAATGAAGCCCATCAAGAGTTAACCCGTGGTGAAAAATCAGAAAAACGGGTCAAACCTGTGTATCCTGGGAAAGATAATTTTTCTGTATTATTTATCGGAGTCGATGAACGTTCTGGAGAAACCAATAGTCGGTCTGACGTTTTATTACTTGCCACATTTAATAAAAATGACCATACCGTTAAATTGTTAAGTATTCCGCGGGATTCTCGAGTGGAAATCCCAGGCTATAAACCACAAAAAATTAATAACGCCCATTATTTCGGTGGCGCGGATTTAGCTGTTGAAACGGTAGAAGAACTATTGGATATTCCTGTAGATTACTATGTTAAGCTGAATTTCAATGCCTTTATGGATATTGTCGATGCCTTAGACGGAGTAACCGTCGATGTACCGTTTACGTTTACGGAAAAAAATAGTAAAAATAAGGTAATTACTTTGTATGAAGGGCGCCGCACTTTAGATGGTGAAGAAGCACTTGCTTACGTACGAATGCGGAAACAAGATCCAAGGGGCGACTTTGGTCGAAATGATCGCCAAAAAGAAGTAGTTGCAGCAATTATTAAAAAGGCAGGTACTTTATCTTCCATTACAAAATATGGTGATGTTTTAGAAAGTCTTGATGATAATTTAGCAACAAATTTAACTTTCCAAAATATTGTTGCCTTACACCCATATGCAAAATCCATTTCCGATATCGAACATTTGAAATTATCTGGTGAAGATTTATATTTGGATTCGGTTTACTACTATTCGATAGATGAAGATTCTATCATGGAAAACTCAGAGATTTTAAAAGAACATTTAGAAATATCAACTACGGATACAGCTTTAGATTTCGAGCTGGAAGGCTAATAAAAAATCTCCTTGTTGTAGAACTGGCCCCAAAAGTTAGAGTGAAAATTTGACTTTTGCAGGTCCATTCGAACAAGGAGTTTTTATTTTTAGTTTGCGTTTTTGGAAAGTTTATAAACTGTAATACACCCTTTATCAGAATTTTTTATCGAGGTATCAGGTATTCTACCCTCTTTATCAGGAATCTGCACTCCGGTATCAGGAAACCTACCCTCTTTATCAGGAATTTGCACTCCGGTATCAGGAAACCTACTCTCTTTATCAGGATTTTGCACTCCGGTATCAGGAAACCTACCCTCTTTATCAGGATTTTCCACCGCCGTATCAGGGTTCCTACTCTCTTTATCAGGAAATTTTTCCTCGGTATCAGGAATTTTTAACGTGATATCAAGAATTCCACTCCCTTTATCCCGAACTGCTTCTCTTGTTACCCCTCTGCACCCTCTCCTTCATAAACTGTAATACGTAGTCACGTAGATCATCCCGCTCCATCGCACTTTCAATCATTGCCTTTATATAACCGAGTTTGTCACCGACATCATACCGCTTCCCTTCAATTTCATAGGCATATATACACTGAAAGTGATTTAACGTTTGTAATGCATCGGTCAGTTGAATCTCACCGTCCGCTCCAGGATGTTGAAATTCTAAAACCGGGAAAATTTCTGGTGTCAACACATATCGACCGACAACCGCTAAATTCGAAGGTGCTTCTTCCATTCTCGGTTTTTCAACTAAACTTAAAACCTCATGTATACCATCACCATTTTCAACCGACTCGATAATACCATAACGTTCCGTCTCTTCCTTTGAAACCTTATTAACACCAATCACACAGCAACGTTTTTGTTCAAATACATTAAGCAATTGTTTTATTGCCGGAGGATCGTTAATAAAAATATCATCCCCTAACAATACAGCAAAGGGCTCATCACCAATGAACTTACTGGCACACCAAATCGCATGACCGAGTCCCTTTGGTTCTTTTTGCCTAATAAAATGAATTTCTACTTCCGATGAATGCCGGACCTTTTGTAACAAATCTAGTTTTCCCCGTTGAATGAGCGTTTCTTCTAACTCAAAAGCATAATCAAAATGATCTTCAATCGCCCGTTTCCCTTTACCCGTCACAATAATAATATCTTTAATTCCTGCTTCAATCGCTTCCTCAACGATATATTGGATTGTTGGTTGATCAATAATTGGTAACATTTCCTTCGGCATCGCTTTCGTAGCAGGTAAAAATCGAGTACCTAGACCAGCCGCTGGTATAATTGCTTTACGTAACTTCAAGAAAAATCACCTTCTTTTTTTACAATTAATTTACTTAAGATATGTATATTTTTGATGTAAAATATAATGTGTAAAAATAGTTAGAAATTTCTTGTACTATAAAAAAACGGAAAGTACCTCGCTACAAGTTTAATAACTATTATTCTACGGTAAAATAAGAATACGATTACCGTTTCACATTCACTACGAAAGTACGATTTTCATTATTAATGCATTTTGATAGAGTGATATAAGAACAAATATTCAGTATGAAAATAAAGGAAACTTTAACAGTCTCAATTCGATTAAATATATGTAAGCTAAAAAATTTATGAAGGTGATTTCGTTGCAAAAGTTTTTAAAAATAATAACCGCGATTTTTTTCGTCGTAGGGATTAGTTTAGTTGGGTATTCATTATTTCAAATTTGGTACGGTAATAAGGCTGTGGAAGATAGCTTGAATACAGCAAAGGAAATTGTAAAGCAGGCAAAAGGGATTGAACCAGCAAATATGAGCCCTGAAGAACTTATGAGGCTAAAAAAAGAAGCCGAATCCATCACTTTTGACAACGAGGAAATTATCGGTGTTTTAAGTGTTCCAAAATTAGAAAAGGAACTACCGATTGTAGAAGGAACAGACGAAGATGACCTTGGAAAAGGTGTTGGGCATTATACAGGAACCGCCTTACCTTTACAAAATAGTCAAATATTATTATCCGGTCATCGTGACACAGTCTTCCGCGGTTTTGATAAACTAAAAGAAGGAGATACGTTTGTTGTTCACATGCCGTACGGATCCTTTGAGTATGAAATTTTTAAAATTGAAATTGTTCCTGCTGACGACACAACGGTCATCGGTCGCTATGACGGTGAAGAAAACTTGACAGTGACAACTTGTTATCCGTTTCATTACATCGGTAATGCGCCAGATCGCGCCGTATTTTTTGCAAAACCGACCTTTGATACAACTGCTTTAAATTAAATAATACATTAATAGGAAGGATGTGTTTCACGTGCCAATTTGCCAACATTGTCATAAACAATGGAGTTGGAAACAGGTGATGAAAAGGTCCTTTACTTTAAACCATTTTTTAATTTGTCCCCATTGTGGTGAAAAGCAATATGTAACAAAAAGATCGAGAAGAAGAAGTGCAGCAATGAATTTTATTCCTCCATTGTTTATTTTATTTCCATTACTTTTTAACGTATCAGTATGGATTGGATTAGGTTTGATTGTCGCTAGCGGTGTGTTATTGTATAGTTTTTATCCATTTATAATTGAACTGTCAAACGAAGAAGAAGCGTTGTGGTAAGAAGTGTCTTAACTTAGAAAATATGATTTTATTAAAAAAAGCGAGGACGAATCCTCGCTTTTTCCATGTTATTCTTTTATAATTTGGGATCTCTTTCTAATGTAAGCATAGACACCAAGGAAAATCGATACGACTAAGAAGCCTAAACCTGCACCAAGCATATTATAAACAGTTGTTGCAGTACTTGGTAGTTTCCCACCTTTTCCTCCTTTAGATTTCCCTGTTGAATCCTCACCTTTTGCGTCCGGTTTCTTTGTACTATCGTCTAACTTACCTACCACTATCTTCTCCTCATCACTTTCAATCACCGTAAAAATTGTAAAATATAAACATTTTTTACTTTGTCAAGCTTCTCAATTTTTTCAATATCACCGAATTTTACTTCACCACTAAACCCGTTGAATACGGTTGTAAACTCATTTATGTACTCGATTTGTACCCCTTCGACTGCAATTTCATCTTTTACTTTTTCTTGCTCTGTTAAAAGCTTTTTCTCTAATTGTTTTCGTACACTTTCTTTCAATGCTGTAAATTTCTTATTTTGTTTCGTTGCTTCCTCGATGGCCGGCTCTCCTTCTACCTCAACAACTACCCGAACCTTTTCATCTGGAGCAAACAATTCTGCTTCCTCTTTAGAGATTGTTTCTTCTTTCTCTACAAGTCGTTTTAAATCGACTTTTTGGAGTTTCAGCTCCTTTTCAGCAGCAGAGGCTTGCGGGGCAAGTCCTGTAATTACTGCAGAAAAAATAAGAAGAAAACTTAAAAATACCCCTAGTAAACGCTGCAACTTTCTTTCCCCCTTTAAAAAAGTATAAAAAATCGTGTTCTACCAAAAGATTGGAAGAACACTTTTATTCTATCATTTTCGCGAATATATTAAAATATGAAATAAGTAAGAATTGTTTGTAAATTCATAATTTTTATTGTCGAACAATAGTTTAAAAAGTACGATAAATAGGTAATTAGTCCTATGTGAAAATCGTTCGCAAAATTCCTATGACAATATTGTCATAGGAATTTTGCATTGAGGTATAAAATTTATGAACATAATCCAATACTCTTCTTATCCTACAAAAATTTAACTTTTAATTATTTCAATAGTTCCTTTTGTAATATTACAATTAACCGATCTAGTTCTTGGCTCTTTTTTATACATTCATTTGAACGCATTCCTTTTTGTTTTGCACATTCAAACATTTCATGTCGTTTCTGTTCGATTTGATTCAATATAAGAGAATGTTTCAAATTGTCCATCAAAAAATTCACCCATTTCTATGCACTTTAAAACTGTTAACCCTTTCACAAAACAGCATAAAAACAAAAAATCTTTTTATAGAAACTATTATGTTTTCAAATTATGTAACTATAGTCTAGTATAACTAATATTAAGCCTTAAGTCTATGTCAAAATTATGAAAAGTCACACATTATTACCTATCTTTTATAAATTTGTAATAGATTTTAAGTCTTAAGAATTACATGGATCCATTAATATTTTATGCCAAAATTTTTTCAAAAATCTATTATAAAAACAATTGTGAAAGTCATAATATTTTTATATAATCTTTTTAAGTATATCGTTTTCTATCTTTACAATCTATTCTTCAAAAATACTTTCCTACTAATACCTCAACCCAAGGCAAAGCATTGAAAAATGGTGACGCAAAGCTACAGGGACTAAAGTATGATCCTCGCACTATGTTAGCCAGCGGCTTGAGTATATATTTACCCTTTTATATATTGAGGTGATTGAATGTATACGAAAAGCGTAAAATGGTTAACCCTCGGAGATATATTAGCTGAAGACATCATTTTTAATAACGAAGTGATCATCAAAAGAGATACCCCACTAAAAATTATGCAAATCTTATTAATTCAAAATTTAGGACTACAATGGGTTAAAGTAAAAACATCTCCATTTTTAACGACGGTTAACCGGGCTACAAATATTAGCCATATACAGCAATACTTCTTTGACTTTATTATTCACAATAACCAAAATAACCGATATTATTATTTATTTGAAAACGAAGAAGAAATCCTTTCTGTAGCAAAGTTTTTTGATGAATTGTTAAAAAATGAAACGATCGTAAATTTACTTTCCGCAACAAATAAATGGGATTTTTATAGTTTAAGGCATTCTATAGACACGTTTATTCTCGGTTCATTATGGATGAAACGAGTGAATGTCGATTATCGTAAAGAAGATTGTGTCGGCTTTTTATTGCATGATATTGGAAAAATTAAAGTACCGAGGGAAATTCTTTGGAAAAACGGAAAATTAACGGATGAAGAATTACATATCATTATGAAGCATCCGGAAGACGGAGCGAACATTTTAAAAAACTTAGGGTTTTCTAACGTCATTTGTGAGATGGCAAACTATCATCACGTCCGTTTAAATAATACGGGCTACCCGAAGCCTTATCCTAAAAATTTACATATTATGGTTTGTGCAACAATGATTGTTGATGTATTTTCCGCATTGACCCAAGAAAGACCGTATCGAGAGGCAATTTCTTTTAAAGACGCATTAGACTTATTAATGAAAGATAGAGAGTCCTATGCTCAATTCTTAATTGAAAGTTTCTATAAGTTCATTTCAAGATGCTTAAAAAAGCAAAAATAAAGTTTTTGAGGGCTGACTTCGTTCGTCATCTCTTAATTTATGAGTAACAAATGCACATTTTTTATATTAAATATCGTAAATGTAGGTAGTGTAATATTATATTTTTAACTCTTTGAAATTTAACTACAATTAGCATTTTTTATATTAAAAAAGTTAGCAAACTGTTTTATTTTGTTGCATTTTACGGTATTATGTCTTATGACTGGATTTTTTATTTTATTAGAAAACGCTTTAACGTTTAATCAGTATGGATATAAACTTTGGAGGGAAAAATATTGAGAAGTAGAAGTGAGCGAAAAAGTAAGCCAAAAAAGAGGAAATGGCTGAAAATTACGTTAATTACATTATCGGTTATATTTTTACTCGTTGCAGGCTACTTATTTATGTTGTATAAATCTTTAACAGACACTGTAGCCAATATGCATGAAGATCCTCGTGGCGGTCAAATTTCTGAAAAGCGGGATAAAGAAATTGAATTTAAGAAGAAAGACCCATTCTCAGTATTACTACTTGGGGTTGATCAACGTGCTGGGGACCGAGGGAGATCTGATACAATTATCGTAATGACCGTGAATCCGAAAAAAGAATCAATTGAAATGGTTAGTATTCCACGTGATACTCGAACAGAAATTGTTGGTAGAGGAACAGAAGATAAAATTAACCACGCCTATGCTTTCGGTGGCGTAGAAATGTCCATGAATACGGTAGAAAACTTTTTAGATATACCAATCGACTATTTTGTTCAAGTGAATATGGAAGGGTTTAAAGAAATCGTTGATGCTGTTGGTGGAGTAACGGTTAACAATGACCTCAACTTCTCTTACGATGGTCATACATTTCCTAAAGGAAAAATCACATTAAACGGTGAAGAAGCACTAGCCTTTTCCCGGATGAGGAAAGGTGATTCTCGTGGAGACTTCGGACGTCAAATCCGTCAACGTCAAATCATTGAAGCAGTAATTAAAGAAGGAGCTAGTTTAGAGACTTTAGTAAATTACGGACCAATTTTTGAAGCTCTATCTGAAAATGTTAAAACAAATTTAACTTTTGATCAGATGGTTGCAATACAAGCGAATTATCGTAACGCAGCGAAATCGATAAACCAACACACAATCAATGGTACTGGAAAGAGAATTAACGGTATCTATTATTATATTGTCCCTGAAGATGAAAAGTTAGCTCTTCAAAATATGTTAAAAGAACATTTAGAAATAAATTAATGGATTTTAAAAAGGTCGCTAAATTTTAGCGACCTTCTTTTATTACGCACGTAACCACTTGATGATTTCACCTGGTGTTGCGTTTTTACCGTACATTAACATACCAACTTTGAAGATTTTTCCTGCTAATTTCATCATAACCCAAATTGAAACAACTAGAACAACTAACGAAATTCCGATTTCCATCCAAACCCATTCATCCATTCGAATAAGACGCGCTAATAAAATCGTCGGTGACGTAAACGGAATATATGTTAAAACCTTCGCTAACGTACTTGTCGGATCTGCGAAAACTGGTCCGATAAAGAAGAATGAAATAAACGGAATCATCATAATCATTGACTGGAAGTTACCAGCCGTTGATATATCAGACATTGTAGCACCAAGTCCAACATACAGTGAAGCAAATAATAAGTAACCTAATACTGCAATTAGTAGGAATAATAGTAATTCTGGTTGCAACAAGTATTCAATGATTGGAATATCATCTAACTTATACAATGCAAATCCTAATGCAAAGGCAAGGATTACGAACGCTTGGATCATAGATAACACGAAATACCCAATGATTTTACCTTGCATCAATTCATTCGGTGTAACGGAAGATAAAATAATTTCTGCAATTTTATCCTTCTTCTCTTGGGATGCACTTTGGAAAATCATCATACCGGTGAAAATGATGGAAAGTAATAAAATTCCCGCGAAGATCCCTGGAACAACCCGTTGCATATTCGGATCTTCTCCAGCCAATAACTCTTCCTCAGACGCTCCATTATCTTGTAAATCATCTAATGACTGAACTTCAATAATAATATTTTGTGCAATTGCTGCCATCTGCTCTTGTGTTAAACCGAGCTCTTGAAGTTGCAGTCCTTTTACAGGCTGTGTTAATAATTGCAACTGCCCTTCATTTGAAAAGTCATCGCTTGCATAAACTGGGATAATTCCTTCAGTTAGTGCTGTTTCATTAACAAACATATAGGCCGTATTCTCACTATCTTCTAATTCAGCTTCCACATCTGCCTCTGTCACATCTGTTGATTTCAATTCTAAGTCGAGTTCAGCCTGCTCAACTATCGCTTCCATACTCGCAAATAAGCCTAATTCATCATTCACATAAACAGTTGCATCCTCAGAATGATCGTCACCAAAAAGCGTTCCTAAAAATCCAAATAAAACGATTAGAAGCGGGGTTACGAATAAACTAATAAGGAACGTTTTATTCTTCAAATTTCGTTTAATTTCCCACTTCGCAACTTTTAACGAATTACGCATTTTCTCCACCTACCTCTTCTTCAAATGTTTGACGTTCACTCTCTTTTAATAAATTTTTATCTGTCGCAATATCGATAAAGATTTCATGAAGTGAAACCCGATCTAACGTTAATTCATTAATTACAATGTCATCCGGTAATGTTTTTAACCATTTCGGTGCTTCGACATCCTTCGTTAAGTAAATGATAGAAATGTCATCCTTTTGTTCAACGCGTACCACTTCTGGAATTCTTTCCAGTAGTGAAACATCATTTTTACCATGAATCGTACATTTAAAGTTTGCATACTCTCTTTTCACTTCTTCTAATGAACCGTAAATTACTTTATGCCCCCGTTGAATCATAAACACTCGGTCACACATTTCTTCTACAAGGTTCATTTGGTGAGAAGATAGTAAAATCGCAGTACCCTTTTTAGCAAGGTTACGAATTTCTTCTTTTAAAACTTCTTGACTGACCGGATCTAGTCCAGAAAACGGTTCATCAAGAATGAGTAGTTCCGGTTCATGTAATATGGACGAAATAAATTGTACTTTTTGTGCCATCCCTTTTGATAGCTCTTCCATATTCACATTTTCTTTACCCTTTAGATCGAATTTTTCTAAATACTCAAGGGCACGTTCCTTCGCTTTTTTCAATGGATAATCTTTTAAATCAGCTAGATAAAGCAAAATATCCATCACTTTTACGTTTTTATAAAGACCCCGTTCTTCTGGTAAATAGCCAATTTTATTACGAGGTATACCTTTTCCTTGATGATTATGGAAAGTAACTTCACCTGCATCCGGCATCATAATTCCCATAATATTACGGATCGTTGTTGACTTTCCGGCACCATTCGGTCCAAGAATCGCCATAATCTCACCGCTATGCACTTCAAACGAAATTCCATGAAGAACTTTTTTATCTTTAAAGGATTTCTCAAGTCCTTCCACACTTAGTAAAACATTCATAATTCGCACTCCTTCCAAGCTTCTTTTATAGACTGCTCTCATTATAACAATAGTGTTTACGGTTTAAAGAGCCTTAAGTTTCATTTTTACTTTAAACTTACATATTTTTACAATTATCTCCTAAATTAGCTTAAATCTTTTTTATAGAAAATCCGCTGCGATATTAACCAGGATATAACCATCGTAACTATAGCAACTGCAAGCAAAATCGGAATCGGATTTTTTTCAAGCATTAATAATATATTTTGAACGTAGTCTTCTATATAATTCCAAAGACTTGTTTTTTTGTTAACCAATATACAAAGGCTGAAAGAGCTACCGGTCCGAGCATCATAGCAAATATTTGAAAAATAAAAGCGAACATAAAGCTGAATTTAATATAAAAAGGAAAAAGGAACGCCATTACAATTAATGATATTAAGTAAAACATAAACCATGATGAAATGGTAAACGGCTCATGGTGCAAATAATCTAGGAAATAATGTGCTGCTTTATCAACGAATAACACATAGACAAAGATGAAGAACATAAATAAAATGGCAAAAACATATTTTGCATTAATTACTTCTTTCCTTGTAAAAGGGAGACTAACAACAAATTTATCCATGCTTGACTTTTCATCATAATAAAATAATCCAGAGATAAAGCCGACCATAACTCCAACTACGACTGGTACGCCGCCGACATTGATGACATAACTAAACGGGAGCATCAATAATACAACCCAGAGAAAACTTTGATTTAATAAAATTTCTCTTTTCAATAAAGCTTTCATTACGCTCGCTCCTTTCGTGTCATGTAATACATAATGTCTTCCAGCGTCGCCTTTTCAATAATAAATTCATCTTCTAGTCCAGCAAAAATGGACAAGTCACCTTCGTATAGACCGGAAAAGTTGCGAGTTGTTTGTTTGTAACCTTTTAACAAATGTTTTAAGTCCGTATCCAGCTCGTCCGCAGGACCTTTTATGAGGTAAAAATTATGTCTTATTTCATCCATCGTTTTTTGAAATTGCAATTTTCCATCGTAAATAAAGACGATGTTGTCTGCAATTTGGTCAAGGTCTTGTGTACAGGGGGACGGGTTCGGTGTTTCATTTTTAATTAACTTGTTTACTACTTATAACAAATGAGTAATGTAAGAAGGGGAAATAATGAGTTTTTTGGCTTATAGGATTAAGGAATTTAATCATAAGGTAAAATTTACTGTATTCAGTGGAAATATTCGCTCATTAGATAGGGAAAGTCGCTCATTAAGTGACGGTTTTCGCTCATAACCTATAAAATCATCTTTTCTCAAAATAATTTCGCTCATAGGACAATAAAAACCGCTCATAACAGGGATTAATTCGCTCTTAAAATAGCAAATCGCTCATTAATCAAAAAAGTCGCTCATAGATTTAATCAAATCGCTCAAAAAATTGACCACTTCGCTCATAAAACATGAAAAATCGCTCATTAAACCATTAAACCAGAGAACACAGGCACAAAAAAATGGGCCGAAGGGATTTACATTTATCCCCTCGACCCAATTAAAAGCCGATAACCTCTATATTAAACTTCTAATAAAAATTGTTCTGGATCTTCTAGTAATTCTTTAATACGTACTAGGAATGTAACTGCTTCTTTACCATCAACGATACGGTGGTCGTAAGATAAAGCAATGTACATCATTGGACGAATTTCAATCTTCGTATTGTTTTCCACAGCAACTGGACGGTATTGGATAGAGTGCATACCTAAAATACCTGCTTGCGGTCCGTTTAAGATTGGTGTGGATGCAAGAGAACCGAATACACCACCATTTGTAATTGTGAATGTACCATCTTGCATATCAGCTAATGATAATTTGTTATCTCTAGCTTTTTTCGCTAAGTCAGCAATGTCTCTTTCGATTTCAGCGAAGTTTTTACGGTCAGCATCGCGAACAACTGGAACAACTAGACCACTATCTGTAGATACAGCTACACCGATATTGTAATATTTTTTCACTAATAACTCGTCACCGCGAAGTTCAGAGTTTAAGTGTGGTATTTCCTTCAATGCCGCTACAGCTGCTTTTGTAAAGAATGACATAAATCCAAGTTTTACGTCATGTTTTTCAAAGAAACGATCTTTTCTCTTCTTACGAAGTTCCATAACAGCAGTTAAATCAACTTCATTGAATGTTGTAAGCATTGCAGCTGTATTTTGAACGTTCTTCAAGTTTTTCGCAATTGCTTGACGACGTCTTGATAACTTCACAACTTCAACACGATCATCTTCAACTGGTGCTGTAACTACTGGAGCTGGTGCTGGTTTTTGTGTTGTGAATGTCATAACGTCTTGTTTTGTTACACGTCCTAACGGATCAACTGTTGAAACTTGGCTTAAGTCAATTCCTTTTTCTCTAGCAAGTTTACGAGCAGCTGGTGTTGCAATTACGCCACTATTTGCCGGTTTACTTTCTGCAGCTGGTTGTGCAGGCGCTGCTTGTTGAGCTGGTGCCGCTGCTACTTCTTCTTTAGCTGGAGCTGCTTCTGGTGCGCTTTCTGCAGGACTGCTTGTTGCAGTTGCTCCTTCTTCTACAATCGCAATGGTATCCCCAACATTAACTATGTCTCCCTCTTCAGCTAATGTTTCTTTTAAAACCCCATCATAATCAGAAATAATATCAACGTTTACTTTATCTGTTTCTAATTCAACGATTGCTTCACCTTTTGCTACCGCATCACCTGGTTGTTTTAACCAGTTCGCAACCGTACCTTCCGTAATAGATTCTGCCAACTCTGGAACTTTAACCTCTGCCATAATTTCTACACATCCCTTTTTGTTTTTAATTAATCCCATTTTTGTCATTGTTATTAATTAATATGTTGAAACCGGAGAGCATTCTCAACATTGGAAGGAGGCGGGACCCCACACCTATAACAATTACTTCCTTAGTTTTTCAAAAGAAGGGAGGGGACCCTTTCCCCAAGCCTTCCTACCAACTTAGAAATCTCATCCGATATTCTTACGCATTAACAATTGCTTTTTGTGTTATAGCTGTCGTAACAATACGTTCTTGTTCTTTCTTATGAGTTCGACCATTACCTTCTGAAGGACTTGCCATCGCAGGTCGACCCACATAACAAACTTTAACCCCTTCAGGAGCTAATTCTTGTAATCTTGGAGCAATATAACTCCATGCACCCATGTTTTGTGGTTCATCTTGAGCCCAAACAATTTCTTTTAAGTTTTTATATTTGCTTAATAGATTACTAATGTCAGCTTTCGGGAATGGATATAATTCTTCAACACGCACGACATCAAGCCATGGGAAGTTTTCCGGTTCCTTCAAGTTTTCTGCTAATTCAATTGCTAAACGACCTGTTGAAAAGACTACGCGTTCAACTTTATTAGGCTCTGTTCCAAGACCTGGTTGTTCAATAATGGATTGGAATTCTCCATTCGTAAACTCTTCAATAAAAGAGCTTGCTTCTTGGTTACGTAATAAACTCTTCGGTGACATAATGATCAATGGACGTATTTCATCCGTACCTAAAAGCTTTGCCTGACGTCTTAAAATATGGAAATATTGCGCTGATGTTGATAAGTTTGCAACGGTCATATTATTTTCAGCTGCTAATTGCAAGAAACGTTCTAAACGTGCACTGGAATGCTCTGGGCCTTGTCCTTCATAGCCGTGTGGCAGTAACAACACAAGTCCGGATTTCTCTCCCCATTTTGCACGGCCAGCTGAAATAAACTGGTCAATAAGAACTTGTGCACCGTTGGCAAAGTCACCAAATTGTGCTTCCCATAAAACTAAAGTATCTTGTGCTTCAATACTATAACCATATTCAAAACCCAGTACACCAGCTTCAGATAATGTACTATTGTGAATTGCAAAACTTGCTTTCGCATTGCTTAAATGTTGCAATGGGATATATTTTGCACCTGTTTCAACATCCCGTAAAGCAACATGTCGGTGTGAGAATGTACCACGTTCTGAATCTTCACCCGTTATACGAATTGGTGTGCCATCATGTAAAATCGCTCCGAAAGCTAAAGCTTCTGCGTGACCCCAATCTACTTTTCCAGAACCATCAAACGCAGCATTGCGGCGATTTAAGATTCGTTCAAGTTTCTTAAAGACGTTGAATCCTTCTGGCCACGTTAATAATTCTTCATGAATCTGTGTCAGTGTTGCTTTATCAACTGTTGTATCCACTTTCGGGAAGTCATTCGGTATATTTTCTTGTAGTTCTGCAATTGTTGGAACGTCTTTTACTTCTTTATCAATTGCGTCATGTGCTTCTTTCAAGCGATTTAATGTTGCCGTTTCAATTTCTTTAACTTTTTCCTGTGTTAAAGCATTTTCGTTAAGTAGTTTTTCACTATATACAGTTGTAATTGTAGGATGACTTTTAATCTTGTTGTACATAATAGGGTTAGTTGGAATTGGTTCATCCGTTTCGTTATGACCAAGACGGCGATAACCAATTAAATCAACAACCACATCTTTATGGAATGTTTGACGATATTCAAAAGCTAATTGCATTACTTTTAGCACAGCTTCAGGATCATCAGCATTCACATGGAAAATTGGTACTTCATATCCTTTTGCGGAATCACTTGAATAACGAGTAGATCTCGTTTCATCTGATTCGGTTGTAAAACCGATATTGTTATTCGCAATAATATGAACGGTTCCACCTGTGTAGTAAGCTTCTGTTTGTGAGAAGTTTAACACTTCGTACACAATTCCTTGACCACTAAAGGCAGAGTCACCATGTACAACAACAGGTAATGATTTATTTACATCTTGTACAGGTGCACCAGAATTTGTTCGATCGTCTTGTACTGCACGAGCTACCCCTTCAACGACTGCATTAACAAACTCTAAGTGGCTTGGGTTGTTAGCTAAAGATACTCTTACATTTTTTCCATTAACTTTACGATTTCTTGTAGCACCTAAGTGATATTTTACATCTAATGTATGACCATTAGTTTCATGATAATCTGGATCGTTAATTTCCCATTTTGTACCTTGGAATTCGGATAGTAAAGCTTCGTATGGTTTACCTAATACGTGAGCGAGCACATTAAGGCGACCTCTGTGGGCCATACCAATTACGACTCTTTCAACATCCTGTTCTGCAGATTGATTTACAAGTTCATTAATTGCCGGTACTAACGATTCTAACCCCTCAACAGAGAAACGTTTTTGACCAACGTACATGCGGTGAACAAATTGTTCAAATCCTTCTGCGGCATATAATTCTTTTAACAACTCTTCTTTTCGAGAGTTTGATAGTTGTTTTTGACCATATTCATTTTCTATTTTTTCATGTAACCACTGTTGTTCTTCAAGAGGTACATGTTCGACTTCATACCCAATTGTACTTGTGTACACTTGCTTTAAATATTGAATTGCAGCTAAACTATTTGTGAATTTACCAGCAAGCTCCGGAACAACGACCTCAACTGGGAGTTCGCGTACATCAGCTTCTGATAAACCGTAGTAGTTTAATGAAAGCAATTCATTTTCAGATTGTTTTTCTAGCGGATTAATTTCGGCCTGTAAATGACCGTATTTTCGAATGTTTTGTACATACTGTAACGTTTTTGCAAGCTTATTCAATTTGTTAATAATAACTGATGGTGATACAGCTTGCTCTGTGCCCCCCGTTACTTGACCTTGCTCTTCAACGAATGGCTCACCCCAATAAGCAAACAATGCTCTTAAACTTTCATCAACTTGTTCAGGATTTGCCAAGTATAATTCGTACTGCTCGATCAAGTAGCCCAAGTTCGGTCCATGAACAAACTGCCATGGATTCGCATTATTCATTTTTTACCCACATCCCTGTTCATAATTATTTGATAAACAATTACACCTTTAATTTTACCAATTGGTAAGCGGATTCAAAAGCGATTTTCATTATCTTAGAATATTTTTGACATAGCCAAGAATCCTGTGACGTTATTTCACAAACTCGTATAATTGTTTTAGTTTCCGCTGACAATATACTATTACAGTTTAGTGAAAATTTCTAGTGTTTTGTGTACTTTTTATTAACAATATTAGTAGTACAAAATAGAAATGGATATTTTGTGAATTTTTTTCAAAAAATTATATTGTTATTTAAATTTTAGCAAACTTCTTCACGAATTTCTATGATTATACATTTACAAAGTTTGATGAATTTAACCAAATTATTATAATTGGTTTTTACTAAGAAATAAATAAAAAAATTATGTAAAAATATATAAATTTTATTTACGTTTGTTCACTTTGTCACATACTTTTTTTAAAAAAATCACTCTAGACAAAATTCGCCAGAGTGATTTGTATTAAAGTGGTTATACTACCATCTAGCAGTGACCATTTTTCTTCTCGTATAAAATTCCACACCGTCTTTTCCATTGGCATGGAGATCTCCGTAAAAGGAATTTTTCCAACCAGAGAATGGGAAAAAGGCCATTGGTGCTGGAACACTAATATTAATACCAAGCATACCTGACTCAATATGTTCTCTAAAATATCGGACATTACTGCCATCTTGGGTGAAAAGACAGGCCCCATTTCCAAAATCTGATTTATTGGCTAAGTTGACCGCTTCTTCTAATGTGTCTACACGGATAATCGATAAAACCGGGGCAAAAATTTCTTCCTTCCAAATCGTCATATCCGGTTTTACATAATCGAATATTGTCGGACCAATAAAGTAGCCTTCTTTATAGTAGGCTTCATCCTTTCTTCCATCACGAATTAACTGCGCATCTTAACTTCATAGCGGAAAGGGCCAACATATCTGTCATTGGATGAGCCTTCCTTGAGATATATGCTTCAATCGCATGACTTAAGGCATCAACTCCAGTAGCCGCAGTAACTGACTTCGGTGCACTTAACGTTAACATTGGGTCAACAATGGCCACATTGGGCATAAAGGCCGGTTGCTTCATCATCATTTTTACGTCATTTTCCGTATTTGTAATCACGGTAGCATCAGTCGCTTCAGATCCTGTACCCGCAGTGGTTGGGATCGCAATATGAGGAACAGGTTTATGACTGGCAATTTTTCCTCCTCCTCGGAAATCACCTATGTAACCATTATTTGTTGCTAAAACTGCGACCGCTTTTGCTGTATCTATACAAGAACCGCCACCAAGTGAGATGACGAAATCACAATTTTCCTTTTGAAACATTTCTAAAGCTTCACGGACATAAACATCTGTCGGCTCTGTTTCCACGCCTAAATAGATGACACATTTTACATTTTCTTCTTGTAAACGTTGAACACATTCGGCAACATATCCCAATCCTTCCATCACTTTATCTGAGATAATGAATGCCTTCTTTCCTTGTTTCCTTGCTTCTTTTCCAATGTTATAAAAAGATTGACGACCATAAAGAATTTTTCCTGGCGTTAATAACATGTGCTTTGTAATATTGACCACCCCTTTAGTCTGTTCGTCTTTGGTACATGTTTACCAAGTCATATGAAATTTCTTTCTGTAATATATAATTAAAAAATTGGACAAATATTACTGGAATTTTTTAAGTGGTTATTCTGTATGAAGACAGATTAGACTTTAGCTAAATCAACTATTTAAACAATTTGGGGAGTTATATTATTCTATTAATAAAGGATAAAGACCATAGATTAGGAAGGATGAAACGATGAAGGATTACCATTGTTGTGCGACATGTATACATTTTGGAATTGAAAAAACAGAAGAAGGAATTAATACAAAGTGTACGAGGCTTGGTTATGACACGAACCCGAAGTATAAGTTTAACTGTTGGGTACCTAAGGAGAGAGTAAGACGAGCAATGGAAAAATCATTTCATAAGAAAAACGTGGAGGAATAAAGCAATTTAATAATCGGTAGATGGCCCCATTCCTCTTTTACCTAATAATCAATCATCTATCATATCGATAAATTAAAATTTGTTCCTGTTTATTTTTTTCATAGGCACCGTGAATAAGCATACCACTGTTTAAACGAAAATCGGTCTTATGATCCAAATAACATAAATATTCCTCTGTTGGATAATATACGATAATATCTGCTTGACGTGGATGATGTTCAAGGGATTGCATAATGTTCGTTATAACTTTTTTAAAAACTGTGACTGAAAAAGGATGGAAAAAGTAAAATTTATTATCCTTTTGATTTACTTCGTATTTTTCTGCTAAAATCGGTAAAATTTCAATTTTTTCAGCTGCATGAGGATGGCGTTTTATATACCGTTTCCGGTTGTTTTCTGCATCTTTATGCAGTTTTTCATTCATTTCAACACCGCAAACATTACATCCAAACATATAATTAAGGTAAAAAAGCGTCCTACCTTTGCCACATCCAAAATCAACGAGCCGATCTTCTGGGGTGAGTGGGTATGTATCACTTAATTGTTTTAGTACCGCATAAGGAGTTGGTTCATACGGATAATATTGAAAAAAAGGATTAATGACTCGATCTTCCCTCGTCAAAACATTTAACATAGCATCGTAATATTTCTCATCCAACGTACCTCTCCCCTTCTTTTCCAATGGTATACAGTTGTGACATAGATACTCGTTATTAAACCTTTCTGGTGCCTTTTTTATATATATTGTAAGCAAACCAGTCATTTTAACGAGTGATTTGTCCATTTTTTATGTGAATTTTTCCTTCTATTGAGCAAAATTTCGATATTCACCTATATATTTTTTAATAATTCGAGGTAATTTACAAAAAATTTGCCTATTTTTGTGCGAAAAACTTTAAAATTTGTGCGATTTCTCCATTTTTTGTGCGAAAATCTAAAATCGTGTGCGATTTACCCAATTTCTGTGCTAAATTGTGTGTAGTTTCCACGAATTTTGTTTCAGAAATCAAATAAATAATTTATCTTTATAGAAGATAACTCTTATCTTTTTTGGACATTAACCCTAGTTTACGATAATAAGTTTGACTTTCAAAGGATATTTTGCTCAAAAAAAAAATGCCTCTCACGTATGAGAAACACTTATATTGAAAAGGGAATTAAGCTGCTGTTTTCACCGCTCTGTCTACGTTTTTACGTTTCATGATGTTTTTGATATATGGTATTGCAAATCGATCAAGTCCGTAATAGTAAGCTGCAGTGCCTGCAAATAATAGGATGACGGCTACTGTGTAAAGCGTTGGGTTTGTGCTTACTGTACCAGCTAGTAAGAAGTTTAAGTTCATGAATGCACCTGCGATTAAAGCAGGGATTGTTGCTAAACCGACAATTAATCCAAGTCCTACTAGAAATTCACCCCAAGGAATTAAGAAGTTAAAAATGTCTACGTTTGGAAGGGCAAATCCCTCGATAAAGTTTGCATACCAAGTTGCAACGGCTGGGTGTTCGCCACCTGCTTTTGCTAATGCGCCTTGTAGAAATCCACTTGCATCAAAACCGCCTGTAATTTTATGAAAACCAGCTTCTAACCATTGGATACCTAACCACACTCGTAAAACTGTCCAAACAACCGCCATGATCGGACCTTTTAAGAAGTTTTTCATCATTCAATCTCTCCTTTTTAATTTGTGAGTTTTTCACATAATAGATTTAAATTGTTAAAACTAAGCACATTAACATTGTGAAATTATTCACATGATAGAATAAAAATATTAGACGAAAAGAATGAGTGCTACTTTGTTTGTGAAATTATTCACAAATGGTTATAAAAATTTTTAAGCTACCAGCATAGTGTGTAGTAGGTGTGATTTTCTTCACTGATATTATGTGAAGTGTTTCACTTCCTTTCTACACTTTGAATATACAGTAGAATCACATAGTTTGCAATACACTTCACAAATTGTTCAAATAGTATTTCCACAAGATTCTTGCATCTGCTACAATTTCTTCATTTGGATCACAATAATGGGTCCGTACTGCAAAACCGTCAGATGTTATGAAGTACCACCCCCTCAATCCTGGTCGAATACAAACAATACGAATATGTTCAGTATTTTCCAATACGATAAAAAAATATGGGACCTTCTTTATGGCCCCAAACTTATAGATTACTATTTTTCATAATTAATTCAATCTGTGAAATACCTAAATTCCGTGCGATCTCCTTAATTTCTGTACGGAAATCCAAAGTTTTGTGCTATTTACCCGATTTTCATTTCTAAAAAACTAATCTTCCGTACGATCTACCCGATTTTCCGCGCGAGAAACAATACAAATTAATCAACAGGCAATGCCCAATCAATTTCAGTCTTGCCAATCATTCGTAAGTATGCATTTGTTTTAGAAAATGGTTTGCTGCCAAAAAAGCCGCGATGTGCTGACAGTGGACTTGGGTGTGGTGACTTAACAATATAATGTTTTGTTGTATCAATAAGTTTCTGCTTACTTTGGGCTGCACTCCCCCACAAAATATACACAACAGGATCTGGCTTTTCATTCAAACTTTCAATCACCCGGTCGGTAAAAATTTCCCATCCCTTTCCTTTATGAGAGTGGGCCTGTCCTGCGCGAACCGTTAAAACGGTGTTCAACAATAATACACCTTGCCGAGTCCAAGGAACTAAAGACCCGGACTTTGGAATCGGGTAACCTAAATCATTCTGCAATTCTTGAAAAATATTACGTAATGACGGTGGGTGAGGCACACCAGGTTTAACAGAAAAACTTAAGCCATGGGCTTGGTTTGGTCCATGATACGGGTCTTGTCCAAGGATTACCACTTTCACATCAGAAAAGGACGTATAATGGAGCGCATTAAAAATATCGTACATATCTGGGTACACTGTGAAATTACTATATTCATATTTTAAAAACTCGCGTAACTGCATATAGTATGGTTTCGTAAACTCTTCTTGTAAAACTTTAGCCCAGTCATTTTTTAAAATTTGCTTCGTCGTCATACATCTTCATCCTTCACATACTAAGATGATTTTATCTAATTAATTTATTATTTTAGTGATTCGAAATTGGTACAAGGGACCCGTCCCCATAGCCATCAAGTTAAGCATTTTAAATGAAAAAATACCATTTTTTGGATATACTTCTCTCGGTACTAACTAACTGAGAGGAGTATTTTTTTGGCACCAACAGTATCAGATAAAGAATTACAATTATTATTTAAGGAAGTGCTTCGTACTTTCTCGATAGAACAATTAGAATATTGGGCTGTAGAAACTGGATTTATGAAAAGAAAAACAAAATTAAAACCTGAACATTTTCTTTTACTCTGTTCATGTTTAGGTGAATCGATTGGGAAGAAAAGTCTAGTTCAGTTGTGTGCACAACTTTGTGCTACATTTGACTTGAAACTGACAGCTGAAGGACTTAACCAACGATTTAATCCACAGGCAGTTAAGTTTTTGAAGAAAGTATTTGAATCACTTTTTTCAAAACAATTGGCCATGCCAATTACAGAAAAAAGAGTTTTCAATCGGATTCGAATTTTAGATTCGACTTCGTTTCAATTACCAGCTTATTATGATGAATATAAAGGAGCTAATGAATCAGGAGTTAAAATTCAACTAGAGTATGAATTGTATCAAT
>NZ_JAACYS010000070.1 GCF_009996845.1 Pallidibacillus pasinlerensis
TTGAAATATGCATTATTAAACTTGTGGCTCGTCGCCAGCATATTTTTTCTTTTCTTTATACGTAATTAATACACCTTTTTTCTTCAATTCTTTTCCTTTCCATACTAGCCATAATTGGGCGGCAATGAAAATGGAAGAATAAACACCAACCATTAAACCGACAAACATAGCTAATGAGAAGTTCCAGATTGCTTCACTACCTAACAACAGTAAGAAAACAACCGGTAGTAGAGTAGATAAGGATGTATTTATAGAACGCGTCATCACTTGACGTAATGATTTGTTTACGACATCTTCTAAAACATGAAATTCACGAATTTTCTTATGTTTGCGTAAATGATCACGCATACGGTCAAAGGTAACGATTGTATCATTTAAGGAGAAACCAATCACCGTTAAAACAGCGGCAATAAAGTTCAAGTCAACTTCTAAACGGGTAATACTGAATATAGCGACCATAAAGAATGCATCGTGCACTAATGCTAATACAGCCGCTAAGCCCATCCTCCATTCGAATCGTATAGCGATATAAATAATGATACCGATTAAAGCAATCGCAACGGCCATAATACCGTTTTTCGCAATTTCTTTACCGACCGTTGGTGTAACTACACTAATATTTGGATCAACACCGTATTTTTCAAAGAAGTATTCTTTCATTTCGTTAACTTCGTCTTTTTCTAATACACCTTTATAACGGGCAGTAGCTCGTTCACCATCATCACCAGAAATAACAATATCATCGGTTTCAATTTCAAATTGAGCTAATTCACTTTTTACTTCTTCGGTAGTTAATCCGTCATCAGACATAATTTCAATTCTTGTTCCACTTGTAAAGTCAATAGACAAGTTCAATTTGAAAACAACTAGTAAAATCAGCCCTAATAATAGGAGTGAGCCTGATGCTCCAAAGTATTTCGATTTATGTTTTACAAAATCGATTTTATCAAAACGGGTTGTTAAATCCGTTGTTTCAAGACCTTCTTTAAGTTCATGAATTTGAGATGGTTTGACATTGAATAAACGTATTTTACCATCAAACAGATGACTATTTACAAGAAGGCCTAGTAAGAAACGTGATAAATATACGTTTGTAATAAAGCTCAGTAAGATACTAACAATTAACATTGTTGCAAAGCCTTTAATGGAGCTTTCTCCATATACATATAAAACAACGGCTCCAATCAATGTCGTAATTTGTGCGTCAAAAATTGTAATAAAGGAAGTTTTGTTTGCCTCTTTGAAGGCTGCTTGAAGTGAGCGACCAACTCGTAATTCTTCCTTCAATCGTTCATAGGAAATAATATTGGCGTCGATTGCCATACCAATCCCTAATACTAACGCGGCGATACCTGGAAGTGTCAGGACCGCATTCAATCCTTCATAAACAAATAATACTAACCATATGTATACCGTTAATGCAAGAACGGCAACTAAACCTGGTAAACGGTAAAATACTAATAAGAATAAATAAATTGCTGCAATACCGATAAGACCTGCAATAACTGTTTTTTGTAATGCATCAACCCCGAATTGGGCGCCGACAGAAGTGGAATAAATTTCAGTCAATTTAACTGGTAAAGAACCTGCATTTAATAGACTTGCTAAGTTTTGCGCTTCTTCTACCGTGAAATTTCCTGTAATTTGAACTTCCGTACTATGAATGACCTCCGTTACCCCAGGTGCTGAAATAAATTTCGGATTTTCCTTCGTTACTTCTTCGGCAAAAGAATCTTCACCTTCAATAAAGTCTAACCATATAACCATTACATTGTTTGGTTGTTTTAACACATGTTTCGTTGCATCCGCAAATTTACTAGCATCTTTTAACTGTAACGTAACAATAGGTCTATTCGCTTGGTCAAAGGCTTGTTTAGCCCCACCTTCAACAAGATCAGACCCATTTAATAACACTTTATCATTAGCATCACGGAAAGTTAATTCCGCCGTAGTAGATAACATCTCTCTTGCTTGTTGTTGATCCTCTACACCAGCCAGTTGAACCCGAATTCGGTTTCCTTCTTCCGTCTCAATTCTTGGTTCACTTACACCGAGCGCATTAATCCTGCGGTCTAGTGCATCAGCTGTACTAGCTAAAGTGTCACTTGTAATTTTATCGCTTTCATTTAAAGGACTAACTTCATATAAAACTTCAAAACCGCCTTGAAGATCAAGACCAAGTTTTAAATCACTAATAATGTTTCTTGTTGTTAAGCCAATTAAAGTAGCAAAGACAAAAATAATAAGTACAAATGAAATAATTCGATTCTTTTTAACCATATAAATCCTCCTTAAAGAGAACACCCCTCAGATGAAAAAGTTTTAAAAATTAGCCTACTATCTAACTATCACTTTTGACACGTCTTCACATTTTAATCCAAAAAAGTAAAAACCTTCCTGTATGCAAGCAAAAAAAATAAAGACTTTCTTATATTAGCTTGTCAGGAATCAATAATTTCATTATGAAACAGCTTTATAACACTGTCAATTTTTTTTAGGCTTTAACAACGCTAGTAAATCTTCCATCCCTTCCTCTGAAAACCAATCCGGTCCTTTCAAATGTTCAACAGTTTGGAAAGTCATAAAATCACTAACTTTCAACGAAAGAATATCACTTACAAGCTCATATAAATGGATATCATCCTTAGGTTTTCTCCACTTTCTCGTAAGTAAAAACTCCCATAAACGATCCGTTGTCATTTCGTAATAGTTATACAATGCAAATTCATCTATTTTCGATCGTAATACTATTTCCAGCTCGGAACGAAATTTGTTATAAGGGTGCTCCATTATCGTCCTAATCCTCCTTAATAGAAATATATTCTTATGCAAATAGACTATATTTTCACCATAAGTATGTGCGCTTTTTGTTGACACCAACCTATTATTGTCAGTCTTTTCAAACAAAATTAGTCATGGTTTGTCCAACTAATCGCATATATATCATTGTAAAGGAAAAATACGGATTTGAGAAGGCTGGGAAATAAATGTCAAAATTTTTAAAGGGAACGTTAATCCTTCTATTTACTGGATTAATTACAAGAGTTTTAGGTTTTATCAATCGTATTTTAATAGCCCGCTTTATTGGCGAAGAAGGTGTCGGGCTATATATGATGGCTTATCCAACGTTTATATTAGTAGTGACCCTAACCCAAATCGGGCTTCCTGTCGCAATTTCTAAACGAGTCGCTGAAGCAGAAGCATTAGGAGATACAGCAAAAGTAAAAAAAATCCTAGTCGTTTCTCTCATGACCACTCTCACACTTTCCATTATTTTTACGCCGTTATTATTTTTCGGAGCACCTTTACTTGCCGGCACTATTTTTACCGATGAACGGATTATTTATCCTATTATTGCTATTGCACCGGTAATTCCGATTGTGGCGGTAAGTTCTGTTATCCGTGGATATTTTCAAGGAAAACAAAACATGAAGCCATCTGCTTTTTCACAGTTAATTGAACAACTAATTCGAATTGCTTTCATTGCCATTTTAACTAGAATCGCCTTACCTTATGGAATTGAATATGCAGCAGCAGCGGTCATGATTGCAACAATCATCGGCGAATTAGTATCATTTATTTATTTAGTAACGATGTTTAAAATTAGAAAAGCTTTTCCTTTGCGGAAAAACTTTTTCAAAAGTTTAACGAAAACCCGGTCTGTATTTAAAGATTTAATGACGATTGCGATACCGACTACTGGCAGTCGCATGATTGGATCTGTATCTTGGTTTTTAGAACCGATTGTTGTAACACAAGCTTTAGCAATTGCCGGTGTGTCTGCAGTTATGGCAACGAAACAATACGGGGCTTTAACGGGACTTGCTATGCCGTTATTACTACTCCCGTCCTTTGTTACCTTTGCCTTAAGTACAGCCCTTGTTCCCGCTATTTCTGAGGCAGTTTCAGTTAAAAATTATGCATCAGTAGAAAAACGAATTCAACAAGCGATAAAGTTTTGTATTCTTACCGGAGCATTACCAGTTATCATTTTATACATTTTAGCTGAACCGTTAATGTCGATTCTTTATAATTCAACGAGTGGTGTTTTGTTCATTAAAATTATTGCTCCTTTTATATTATTAAGTTATCTCCAATCGCCGCTACAAGCCGTGTTACAAGCGTTAGATTTAGCAAGTTCAGCCATGATTAATAGTTTAATCGGAGCCGTAGTTAAACTAGTAATCATATTTACCCTTGCATCAAATCCGAACTTCGGAATCAATGGCGTGGCCATTGGGATTATCGTCGGCTTTATGCTTGTAAGTTTATTACACTACGCTACAATATTAAAAGTCATCCCATTAACTTTTTACCTAACATTTTATTTAAAGATTATTGGTGTTACAGTATTATCTGGCTTACTAGGTAAGAACTTATATACATTTTTCACAGAATATGTTTCGATTTCATTTGCTGTATTCATAACCGCACTTACAATGGCAGTTGTGTACATTTTACTAGCATTGTTATTTAAAATTGTGAAATTAAGGGACTTACAAAAGATAACAACATTAATTTTTCCACCAAAGGGGCAAGTTTAGATGTAGTCTTGGGGTTGTACAACGAGTCAACCCCTTTCTTACCCCTAGTCAAGTACTTTATTTAGTTTCATTTTGTTTCATCTATAAAGTCGATATATAACTCCCCATTTTGATAACTACAGAACGAAATTTTATTTATATCAATAATATTTTTTTTAGCTAATTCATTGTATAGCCATTCTTCCGATAAATTTAATTCTCGCAATTTATCATTTTGAATTTTTCCTTCTAAAATGAGTGGTATTGTAAATCCTGTTTCATTTTCATATTTAAACACCGACAATTTCCCCGTAGGTTCTAAGATCGCATATTCTACATCTTTAATATTTCGAATATCTTTTTCCCGTAGTTGCATCATTAAATCGTCAAAATTATAGCGTTGTCTTTTCATTTCTTTTTCATCAATTTTACCTCTTTTAATTATCATCGATGGTTCTCCATCAACTAACTTGCGAAACTTCCGACTTTTTAAAGAAATGAAAGAAAATATCACTTGAAGAATGACGAGTAAAAATATAGGAATGAGATACTGGCTAAAAGACTCATTATAATTTTCAATAGCTATAGCAGCTATCTCAGCAATCATAACAAAAACAACAAGGTCAACAATGCCTAACTCGCCAATCTCTCTTTTACCCATTAAACGGAATGTAATAATTATGACAACGTATAAAATGATTGTCCGTAAAAGAATTGTTCCGTAAATTTCCAACAAAAACTCCTCCTATTCTAATCCTTAGTTTCCCTTGAAATAGCAATTTAATTCTAAAACTATGAATCAAGAACAAAGACCTTGATTTTCAATTGTCTGTGAACCTCTTTCATAATTTTTTATTCTAAATTTTAGTCCACGTGAATATGCTTGTACTGTAATGGGAAAAGCCTCGTAATATGTTTCTCAATTTAATGGGTTAAAAACTTTTTATATAAAGAGTGGGTTTAGGGGGAGAGGATATGGATGCAAGAAGAGTATCAAGTTCTGTATTGATTGGTTTAGGTGTCATTTACGTTGTAGCAGCAATTTTCAGTTTAATATTTTCCTTAATTTTAAAGTTTACTTCCGCCCAAGAAGATCAATTAAGTTTAATTATTACAATCATCTCTTTTATCGCATTATTTATGGGTGGACTCGTGGCAGGAGGACGGGTTCGGGAAAAAGGTTGGCTATTAGGAGGACTAACAGGTCTGCTTTATACAGTTATTAATTTCCTTTTCCAATATTTAGGCTATGATACGATTTTTTCAACGCAGCAACTTATCTATTATGTTTGTTTTACATTAACGGCAATTATGGGTGGAATTTTAGGGGTTAATATGTTTAATAGTCCAACGAGAGAGTGATATTTAAAAATGGTTATAAAAGGAGACGATTTTTATCGTCTCCTTTTTATTGCTTAATCATTTGCTTTTTCTAAAACGTCACGAATTGCGCCACGCTCATATGTAAGACGGCTACCATCACCACACTTAATTACGACAGTACCTTCGTCAAGCGCATCGATGTAACCGTGTAAACCACCAATTGTTACAACTTTGTCTCCTTTTTCAAGACTTGCTTGCATTTGGCGGATTTTTTTCTGTTGTTTTTGTTGCGGACGAATTAATAGGAAATAGAAAATCGCAAACATGACAATAAGCATAATAATACTGTATGCTGATTGACTCACTTATTTCACCCCCTTAAAATTAAAAGTTTTTTGCATTTGGTTTATTAAATCCGTATTGTTCAAAAAATTCATCACGGAAATCTTGCAAGCGGTCTTCACGAATCGCTTGACGTATTTGCTCCATCAATTTTATCAGAAAATGGAGATTATGATAAGTACAAAGTCTAAATCCGAAAATTTCATTTGTATGAATCAAATGACGGATATATGCACGGCTATAATTACGACAAGTGTAGCAATCGCAATTTTCATCAAGTGGTCTGAAATCACGAGCATATTTCGCGTTTTTAACAACAAGTCGACCCGTTGACGTCATACAAGTTCCATTTCTTGCAATCCGAGTCGGTAACACACAGTCAAACATATCAATACCACGAATCGCACCGTCAATTAATGAATCCGGCGAACCAACTCCCATTAAATAACGAGGTTTATTTTCAGGTAGTAATGGAGTTGTAAAGTCTAACACCCGATTCATATCTTCCTTCGGCTCACCAACGGATAAACCACCGACCGCATAGCCAGGGAAATCAAGCGAAATTAAATCCCGTGCACTTTGCTTGCGTAAGTCTTCATTTCCGCCACCTTGAACGATACCGAATAGAGCTTGATCATGCGGTCTACTATGGGCTTTTAAGCAACGTTCTGCCCAACGGGATGTACGCTCCACGGATTGTTTCATATAATTGTATTCCGCATCAAAAGGTGGACACTCATCGAATGCCATCATTATATCCGCACCGAGAGCATTTTGAATTTCCGTCGCTTTTTCAGGTGATAGGAATAGTTTCTCACCACTTAAATGGTTCCGGAAATGAACACCTTCTTCTTCAATTTTACGGAACTTACTTAAACTAAACACTTGGAATCCACCAGAATCGGTAAGAATTGCTTGATCCCAATTCATAAATTTATGTAGTCCACCAGCTTCACGAACGATCTCATGACCTGGACGTAACCATAAATGATATGTATTACTTAAAATAACACCGGCACCCATTTCTTTTAGTTCTTCCGGAGACATTGTTTTTACTGTTGCAAGAGTTCCAACAGGCATAAACATCGGAGTTTCATAAGAGCCATGAGGAGTATGTAAAATCCCTAATCTTGCACCGGTTTGCTTGTCCTTTTTAATTAATTCATAACGAATAGCAGTCAAATTTTGCTACCCCTTTCAGTTGTAAAACTTTTTAGTTTAAAACTATCTTGAAAAAACCGGAAAAATATATACACCAAATTATTATCTCTTATTCTATAGCTTGATGCAACTTATTTTTGCAGTAAAATAACATTTATTTTATAAACATTTTTTAACGAATAAACATCGCATCACCGAAGCTAAAGAAACGGTACCGTTCTTTAACCGCCGTATTATATGCCCGTAAAATATTTTCTCGTCCCGCCAACGCACTCACGAGCATAACAAGAGAAGATTTCGGTAAATGGAAATTAGTAACTAATCCATCAATTGCTTTCCATTCATATCCTGGATAAATAAAAATATTCGTCCAGCCACTTTCTGCAACAAAAGAACCGTTATGACGATTCGCTATTGTTTCTAAAGTTCTCGTCGATGTCGTACCGACAGAAATAATTCGGCCACCATTTTTACGAACTTCATTTAATTTTTGCGCTGTTTCTTCAGGCATTTGATAAAATTCCGAGTGCATTTCATGTTCTTCAATGTTTTCAGCACTTACAGGACGAAAAGTACCAAGCCCGACATGTAATGTGACAAAAGCTGTTTGTATACCTTTTGCACGTATTTCCTCCAGCAACTCTTCAGTAAAATGAAGACCCGCTGTCGGTGCAGCAGCTGAACCAATTTCTTTTGCAAAGACCGTTTGATAGCGGTCCGGATTATCTAATTGTTCATGAATATATGGTGGTAGAGGCATTTCACCTAGATCATCTAAGATTTCATAAAAAATTCCATCATAAGAAAATTGGAAAACTCGTCCACCATGTTCTACAATATCGATACATTCGGCTTTCAATTTTCCTCCGCCAAAATCTATGACCGTACCAACCTTTACTCTTTTTGCCGGTTTAACAAGGGTTTCCCACTGATCTCCTTCTAATTGTTTTAATAGAAGAACTTCAACATGGGCACCTGTCCCTTCTTTTATCCCGAAAAGTCTAGCTGGCATTACCTTTGTGTTATTTAAAACTAAACAATCACCAGGATGCAAATAATGAATAATATCTTTAAATGTGCGATGCTCAATTTCACCTGAATGTTTATCCAGAACCATTAACCGGCTACTTGACCGGTCTTCAAGTGGTGTTTGGGCAATTAATTGTTCAGGCAATGAGAAATCAAAATCGTCTAATTTCATTTTTCCACCAACTTCTATTTAAATCTACCTACAATATAAAATATTAACGAAAGAACAATACTTAATACTATACATGTTACAATTGGGAAATAAAAGGTTGTATTTCCTTTTTCAACGACAATATCACCAGGTAATTTCCCAATTTTCGTAAATTGCATTAATAAACCAACAACAAAGATGATACCACCAAGGACCATTAACATTTTACCAAAGCCGGTCACTTTTCTGGCACCTCCATTTGAAAATGGTCATAAACTGCATATGTGACAACTCGTCCCCTCGGTGTCCGTTGAATGAACCCAATTTGTAATAAATACGGTTCATATACATCTTCAATCGTACCCGCTTCTTCCCCGATCGTTGCTGCAATCGTATCAAGTCCGACCGGTCCCCCATTAAATTTTTCAATAATCGTTTTTAAGAATTTATGATCAATATGGTCTAAACCGAGACGGTCGACTTGCATTAAATCAAGGGCTTCAGTAGAAAGTTCAAAGGTAACTGTACCATCCCCTTTCACTTGGGCAAAATCTCGTACTCGTTTTAGGAGTCGATTTGCAATTCGTGGTGTCCCACGGGAACGTAGAGCAATTTCACGGGCAGCCGTTTCTTCTATTTCTGTATCTAACACTTGTGCGGTACGTAACACAATTTCTTTCAATTCATCGGTTTTATAATATTCTAATCGGCTTAACACACCGAAACGGTCCCGTAATGGCGCTGATAAAGCACCTGCACGCGTTGTTGCCCCTACAAGGGTGAAAGGTGGTAAATCTAGACGAATGGACCGAGCACTTGGCCCTTTACCAATGACGATATCAAGACAAAAGTCTTCCATCGCGGGATAGAGCACTTCTTCAATCGAGCGTGGAAGTCGATGAATTTCATCAATAAATAAAACGTCCCCAGGTTCAACACTCGTTAAAACCGCCGCTAAATCACCAGGTCGTTCAATAGCCGGTCCAGATGTCGTTTTAAGACTTCCTCCCATTTCATTTGCAATAATTTGCGCAAGCGTCGTTTTTCCTAATCCAGGAGGTCCATATAACAAAACATGGTCCAACGTTTCCTGTCTCATTTTAGCCGCTTCAATAAAGATTTTTAAATTATTTTTAACTTGTTCTTGACCAATATATTGCTCAAAAGTATGGGGGCGTAAATGTTGTTCTAATGATAAATCTTCTGAATCTGCCTCTTCAGATATAAATCGTTCCGACATTTAAATCCCCCCTCTAGCTATTTGATAATTTTTTTAATGCTAATTTAATATATTCATTCGTTGTTAGTTTTTCTTTTGCTAATGTATTTTTAATTCGATTAATTTCTCTTGTTGAAAATCCGAGAGCTTCTAGAGCAAGTAAAGCTTCCTCTAACTCTTTATTTTTCTCAACATTTTTGCTAGTCGTAATAGATTCGTCAGGAAAATCAGTAAGAAACTCGTGTAATTTCCCTTTCAAGTCTAAAATAATTTGTTGGGCTGTTTTCTTTCCAACACCAGGGAATGTCGTTAAAAACTTATAATTTTCCTCTTCAATCGCATGGGCAATCGTATTTGGTTCACCAGAGGCTAAAATCGCCAGCGCACCTTTTGGACCAATCCCAGAAACATTGATTAGTTTTATGAAAAATTCCTTCGTTTCTAGATTTTTAAATCCATATAAAAATTGTGCATCTTCCCGTACATGTAAATACGTATAAACTTTTTGCTTTTCCCCGTCCATATTAAAAACGTATGGATTCGGTGTATAAATTTGATAACCTATCCCATTATTTTCCACAACAATATATTGCGGACTTACATATTCAATCGTACCAATAATATATTCGTACAAAGTTTTCTCTCTCTCCTTCTATAGCTATCAGCTATCATTTTACCATACTATGTTTGTCAATTTTATAGGCTATTTTCTCTGCATTTTCTTTTCTATTCTTTCGAAAAATTCATCCGCTGCACTATACCCGGAATTCATTAAATACCAGTTATTCGCTGCCGCTTCAATTAATCCTGCCAGATCCCGTCCAGGTTGCACTTGAATTTGTACGTGAGGAATTTTCACACCTAAATATTCGGTATATTTCTCTTCAATAATTAAATCATTATTTAATTCCTTTTCTTCCCATTTCGTCAGTTCGATATCAAGGGCAATTCTCGTTTCTTCTTGGAAAGATTTCCGACCAAACGTACGAACAATATTTAATAAACCGATACTTCGTAAAGCAAGAAATTCTTTATTCACTTCATTATGGGTACCAAGAATTGTTTTTGAGTTAATTTTTTTCAATACAACAATATCATCGGCTATAAGACGATGACCTTTCCCAAGAAGTGTGTGGGCTGTTTCACTTTTACCGATACCAGAAGCCCCACGAATTAAGATCCCAAGTCCGAATACATTCATGCAAACACCATGAACTGTTACTTCTGGTGCTAATTTATTCCGTAAATAACCATTTAACTTATCGATGAATTCCGAACTCATCTCATTTGTTCGTAATAAAGGAATTCCTTCTTGTTGACAAAATTGGGTTAAATATTGCAAACCTTTTTGTCCGCTCGTTACAATAAAGCAAGGCGGATGATATTTTACGACATTACCGATTCTTGTACTTCTTTCTTCGTGACTTAATTGATGTAAGTATGTAATTTCTTTTTTACCTAAAATTTGAATGCGTTCTTGAGGGAAATATTCAAAGTACCCAGTAAACTCTAGCCCTGGTCTATGAGTACGCCTTTTCGTAATTTTTCGATCTAAACTTTTTTCACCAGCGAGTACTTCTAGTAAAAAAGTTTTCACCAGATTTTCTACTGTAATATATTTCATTTTACATTGTCCTTTCCCATACAAATTGGATTTATGTTATAGTTTCAGAGGAATTTCGAGGTATAAGTTGATAAATCTTTTATCTAAATATGTATGTATTTTTATATACTACTATTCGTCCACTCAACTTAAACCATTGTACCATATTAAAAATGCTTTTCGAAGTATTAAAGAATATACTATCTTTTGCAAAAAAGTAACTCCTTAATCAACAAATAAAAAAATGCACTAAATAACCTATTCACATTAGGTTACATAGTGCAATAAATTCTTGAGGATATTGTTGGTTAATGAACGGATGTTTGGCGATATTGTTTAAACGTATTATATAGATCATGAAAATTTTCCATCGTCTGAAATGGAATCCCCTTTTTTAATTGCTCTTTTTGTATTCTATTTAATCTATCTAAGTCAATTTCGTGGAATGATTTAATAACGTTGTTTTCTCCTGGTTTACCTTGAAAAACAGTTAAAATTCCTTCTTCTGTTAAACCAAAATAGCCATTCGCTTGCAAAACTGGTAATATATCATTACTCTTTTTTTGAAAAATAATATGGTCTACATTAATTTCTACTAATTTCCAATCTTTGTATTCATCCCATAATTGTTCTATGTCGTTAACATCTTCTCTAATCATTTCACTTGTAACTTCACCATCTAAATAAAACAATTGTAATATTGTTTGCAATTCGTCTTGTTGCTGAATGTCGTTATTCGTTATTTGTTCAGCATGGACTATGTTAATTGTTCCTTTATTAAAAATAAATAGTTCTAAAATTGCTAGGATGGTGAGGACAAGCATAATAAATATTCGAATCTTCATCTGTTTTCTCACCCTCATGTTGTTTTTATTTACCACTATTAATTTTTCCTATTATGTAAAAATAAAACGCAAAAAAATTAAAAAGCAAGTGGAAGAAACGGTTGCTCTTCATCACTTGCTTATCATTTTTCGTTTTATTAATTTTTATTCATCATCTTCAAAATCGTCTTCAGGTCGATATTGATTAAATGGATAATTTATATCCATCCCTTGGCCGTATGGCATTGTGCCGTGGAATGGTGTTGGACCGTACATTTGTTGTTGTGGTTGGTAATATTGTGACATATCCATCATTTCTTGCGATTGCGGCATATTTGCTCCGCTCCACATATCTGCTGTTGGGTAACTTCCAGCCGGGAAATGTAAATGTGACGGATGGGTTGTATCTGGTCCAAAAGTTCCAATTAGTTGATTTGAACCACAACCGCAATCCTGTTGAGGCATCATTGGCATTTGGTAAGACATTGGATAGTGTGGTTGCATCATTGGAGTAGTCATTTGTTGCGGCATTGTTGGATACATAAGTTGCTGACTCCATTGCTCCATTGCTGGTTGGTTTGCACCTGGGTTCATATCCTGTACACCTTGTACTGGTGAAAGTGGCAATTGGACAGTATCGAAATCATTGTTATAATCATCATCAAAATCTTGATTGTCATCATTATACATTTGTGTAGTATTCATTGGACTTTGCTGCTGTTGCCACATTGTTGGATCATTCATATCAGTTCCAGGCATTTGTTGTGACATCATCCCAGCATTAAAATCCATTGGCATTTGTTGACCCATCGTGGATTGATCCATACTCGCCGGCATTTGCTGACCCATCATGGATTGATCAAACTCCTGCATATTCTGACCCATTTGACCGTATGTGCCCATTTGTGGTTGCGTCATTTGTGGATAACCCCATGTTGCTGGCAACGTCATTGCTGGTTGATAGCCGCCCCATCCACCATGCGGAAATCCGATTGGATAGCAAGGCATTGGCATACAAGGCATTCCTGAACCAGGAAGTACTGGTGTTATCGGATAACATGGTGGGCATGGCATTGGTTGAATATACATTTGTGGCTGTACCGGCTGTTGTTGAACAATTGGTTCTTCTTTTACTGGCTCTTCTTCTATCGGTTCTTCCTTTGGAATTTCTTGTAGTTGTGGTAGTTCTGGCATTTCTTTAACTGGTTGTATTGGTTGTGGTGCAGGTTGTTGTTGTTCGATGTTCATTTTTTGCATATTTAATAAATAATAATTGTTTATATCAATCTCTGGCATAATTGGCTGTGGTGGCTTTGGCATATAAATTGGATTTGGTATTTCTTTTTTCACTGGTTTCGGTACCTCTTTAATAATCTCCTTCGGTTGTTCTTTTACTGGTTGTTGAACAGGCTTTGTCGGTGTTTCTTTTTGTTTAAAAGGCTGTTGTGTAATTGGCTGTTCTTTTATAGGCGTTTCTTTTTTTACTGATTCGCTACTTGTCGGAACTTTAATTTTCATACCTGGCATAATGACATCAGGGTTTGATAAATGTGTATTCATGCTTTTTAATTGTTCAAAATCGACTCCGTATTTTTGGGCAATTTTCCAAAGCGTATCTCCCTTTTGGACAATATGAATCCTCACTCAATTTCCCTCCTATTTTTCTGTCGTTCATATTGTATGAAAGAGTGGGCAAATTGCTAACCATTCTCGTAAAAACTTATGATTAAAAATGGGAATTTATGTGGATTAGTGAGGAGAAAGAAGGAGAAAACACTTGATTTGACAATACTTTTTCTATTCCTATAATTTGCTGTTTTTTTCAAAATAAAAAAGGACAATCCGTTTGCATTCGGACGTCCTTATCTCTTAGCTACTTTTATTCAATAAATTCAAATTCAAAATCTAATAAGCGAACAGTGTCGCCATCTTGTGCACCACGCTCACGTAAGGCTTCATCAACACCCATATGACGTAATTGACGTGAAAAACGACGTACAGATTCATCACGTGAGAAATCAGTCATCTTAAATAGCTTTTCGATTTTCTCGCCACTTAAAACGTAAGCACCATCTGGATCCCGGGTAATTCTGAAATCCTCTTCTTCTTTTTCAAATTTGTATACGACCCGATTAATTGCACCAGCTTCTTCCTCTTCCTTATGCAATGGAAATTCTGGCGTATTCTCTAACGTATCTGCAACAGCGAATAATAATTCACGAATACCTTGTCTTGTCGCTGCGGAGATTGGGAATATCGGAATATCTTGATCCAATTTTTCTTTAAATTTCTTCAAGTTTTCTTCCGCATCCGGCATATCCATTTTATTCGCTGCTATAATCATTGGTCGTTCCGTTAATCTCATATTATACTCACTTAACTCATTATTAATTGTTACAAAGTCTTCATACGGGTCGCGACCTTCAACAGCTCCCATATCAATTACATGAATAATAACCCGTGTACGTTCAATATGGCGTAAAAATTGAAGTCCGAGTCCAGCACCTTGGTGGGCACCTTCAATTAGTCCCGGTAAATCCGCCATAACAAAACTACGCCCATCATCCGTTTGGACAACTCCTAAATTCGGTACAAGGGTTGTAAAATGATAGTCGGCAATTTTTGGTTTCGCACTCGTTACGATGGATAACAGTGTGGATTTACCTACACTAGGGAACCCAACTAATCCGACATCAGCGAGCAATTTTAACTCCATTACAATATAACGTTCTTGACCAGGTTCACCATTTTCAGCAATTTCTGGAGCGGGGTTTCTTGGGGTAGCAAACATAATGTTACCTCTACCACCGCGTCCACCTCTTGCAATAACAGCCCGTTCACCGTGACGGACTAAGTCAGCAATAATTTCGCCAGTATCTTCATCTTTAACAACCGTACCGGGAGGAACTTTTACAACTAAATCTTTTGCTCCGCGACCGTGTTGACTTTTCGGTTTTCCATTTTCACCACGTGGGGCTTTAAAATGGCGTTGGTATCGGAAATCCATTAACGTTCGTAGACCTTCATCTACCTCAAAAACAACGTCCGCTCCTTTTCCTCCGTTACCACCGGCAGGACCGCCTTTATCAACGTACTTTTCCCGACGAAAAGCGACCATACCATTGCCACCATCGCCACCTTTTACATATATCTTGACTTGATCGACAAACATTTTTGTCTTTCTCCTTCCGTTGTGCTTTCCTTATCCCTTAATTTAATAGGATTTAATTCAAAGGAAAAAGCTTCTTCATTCATATTTATATTTTCCACTTTACAAGCTTTATTTTCTTCTTGTAAAAAGTTTTCAATCCGTTCAATTTCTTTTAGTATGCCATAAAATTCAATAATGAAACTTACATTTTCTTGACTTACCTGAAGTGTGACACTTAATTCATTATCTTCATAATCAACCGTTACATCATTTAATGTTGAAAAAAATGTTTCAAACCAATGCGTAATTAATCGATCATTTACATTTATTATTTTACCTTCACCAATCACTTCATAATTTAAAATAAATGAAGGACTTTCCCAGTTATATGTGATCAACAATAATGCAAGATTTGGCATATTTATTGAAGAAAGTTTGCTTTCTTGACTCGCTAATTGAATGATTTGGTCAATTATTTCATTCACTCTCTCAGCTTGCCCCAATGCATGATAACCTTTAATTAATTGCAAATGATTTAACCAGTCATGACGTGCATGACGTAATAATTCAATTGGCTCCCATTTTTTCATATCTTACTCCCCATTTATTCGCTTTTCACGGGTATAGTATAACATATGTAGTTTATGAAATTGACACTTTTTGCATAATTTGCGAGAACTTGGAAAGGTTGATGTAAGATGATGTAAGATGACAAATTGTGTGCAATATCTATAATGACAAAAAAACTCTAACCAAAGTTGGCTAGAGTTTTTTTACAAGATAAGCAATTACTTACGCTTCTTGTGCTACTGGGTAAACACTAACTTTTTTACGGTCACGTCCAAAACGTTCGAATCGTACGATACCGTCTGTAGTTGCAAACAATGTATCGTCGCCACCTCGTTTTACGTTTTCACCTGGGTAGATTTTTGTACCACGTTGACGGTAAAGGATAGAACCGCTAGTTACGAATTGACCGTCTGCACGTTTAGCACCAAGACGTTTCGCAATAGAGTCACGACCGTTCTTTGTAGAACCTACCCCTTTTTTAGACGCGAAGAACTGAAGATCTAGTCTTAACATTCATTCCACCTCCCGCTATTTGAAGGTTATTTTTATATAATCGCCATAACTTTCTTCAATCGTTTGTAATGATACAAGCATTCCCGAAAGAAGAAGTTGTACTTTTTCTTCCACTTCAGCAGATAAGTCATCTGGTAATTCACAATGCAAATATCCGCCTTCTCCGCCTTGTTCCACTGTTGGGATACAGTCGGTTAGGGCTTCAACCGCATTGATCGCACCAAAGGTAACTGCTGATACACCTGCACAAACAATATCAGAACCGTACTTGTCAAAATTAGCATGTCCTTCAACAGTGAAGGAGCTAATTTGTCCATCGCTTTTTCTAACGATTGTTACGTTTATCATCGTTTCTCGCCTTAGCCTTGAATTTTTTCAATAACTACTTTAGTGTATGGCTGACGATGACCTTGTTTTTTGTGGTAGTTCTTTTTAGGTTTGTATTTGTAAACAATGATTTTCTTTTGTTTACCGTGTTTTTCAACTTTACCAGTAACAGTTGCACCTTCAACGTAAGGAGCACCTACTTTTACGTTATCGCCACCTACGAACAATACTTTATCAAAAGTAACTGTTTCGCCATCAGCAACGTCTAATTTTTCAACGTAAATTACTTGGCCTTCTTCAACTTTAAGTTGTTTACCACCTGTTTCGATAATTGCGTACATAATTGCACCTCCTCATAATCTAAGACTCGCCGTAAGTCGGTGTTTTGGCATCTTGGCATTGCATTGCGCTACCTAGCCAAAATCTTAAACCTAATACGAGCGGTTGTAGCACGGGTGCTACAAACAACAAATGAATTTTACCATATTTAAGAATGAGATGTCAATAAATGTTTTGAA
>NZ_JAACYS010000071.1 GCF_009996845.1 Pallidibacillus pasinlerensis
AACACTTCTTCTAACTTATTCATACTGTTTCTGTTCATAGAAGCTCTCTATTAACACTTCTTCATACTAATTCATACTATTTCTGTTTATAGACACGGGCTATTGACACTATTTCTACCTAAATCTCATAAAAACTGTTTATAGCAGAATTTCGAGCAAAAACTGCCTACAGCAACCCCCACAAAGCCAAACAATAGCCTGTCCAACAACTGAAGATTATTGCAATTTTTCAACATCGGGATAATCTACCCCAAACGTATCAATCGTTACTTTCTTCATCACTTGATCTTCTAGTGGTTTATCTTCCGCGTTACGCTCTACACTTACAATTTGATCGACAACATCCATTCCTTCAATCACTTTACCAAAAGCCGCATATTGGCCGTCCAAGTGAGGAGCTTCTTCAACCATGATGAAAAATTGTGAACCAGCTGAATCTGGGTGCATTGCCCGTGCCATTGAAACGACTCCACGCTCATGTTTTAAATCATTTTCAAAACCGTTACTGTTAAATTCACCTTTAATTGTATAACCTGGTCCACCCGTTCCATTTCCTAACGGGTCTCCGCCTTGAATCATAAATCCAGGAATGACTCTGTGAAAAATTGTTCCGTCATAAAATCCTTGTTCTACTAACGAAACAAAGTTTGCCACCGTATTCGGCGCAGCATCTGGATATAGCTCCATTTTAATAATGCCGCCATCTTCCATTTCGATGGTGACAATCGGATTCTTGGCATCCTTATTGCCACAGCCACTAAGTAAAAATAAAATACATACAACCGCAAATAGTGTAATTTTAGAGAATCGCTTCATAAGAAATACCTACCTTTCAAGGTGTTCCAATCTTAATCTATTATACTGCTAAATATAAAAATTTGAAAAATTGAATCTCATTGCCTGTTATAATTTTTCTAAAAAAATGAATGGTAAAATAATCTAATTTTGCATTGACATTTCCTTTTTTTCATGTAAGATAGTTTAAGAATTAAATAGTACCTTTAATTCAGTCCCGTGAGGCTGGCAAGGTTAGCCGGAGTGTTTTCTGTGCGCAGAAAACGTGTGATGTCACAAATATATTTTTATAATATATTTATAGTGTGTATTTTAGGCACCTTGCTTTTGTTTAGCAAGGTGCCTTTTTTATGCCTTGCACAGCTCGGATAAGAAAAAAGATTTTTGAAATACTAAAAAGACTTCAAGAAAGGAAGATTGTGTATGGCAAGAAATGAAATTCAAGTAGATGAAAGACTTCCATTTTTAAAAAGTTTACCGTTAAGTCTTCAACATTTATTTGCAATGTTTGGTTCAACTGTATTAGTACCAATTTTATTTGGAGTCGATCCAGCAACAGTTTTATTAATGAACGGTATTGGTACGATTATATATATCTTAATTACAAAAGGAAAAATCCCAGCTTATCTCGGCTCTAGTTTCGCCTTTATCTCACCGGTATTTGTCGTATTAAACCGTTACGACGGAAGCGAAGGATACAGTTATGCACTCGGTGGATTCCTTGCCGTTGGGGTTGGTTTGATACTTGTCGGTTTACTTATTAATATCATTGGAACTCGTTGGATTGATGTTATTTTCCCACCGGCTGCAATGGGGGCTATCGTTGCCGTTATCGGTCTTGAACTTATTCCTGTTGCTGCAGAAATGGCTGGTTTTATTCCATCTGCTGATGCTGGTGCAGACTGGGCAATGGATAAAACAACGGTTACTGTTTCAGTTTTAACACTATCAATTACAATTATTTGTTGGGTTACATTACGTGGTTTCTTTAAAATTATTCCAATCTTACTTGGTATTATCGCAGGTTATGTAATTGCTTTCTTTGCAGGTTTAGTTGATTTTAATCAAGTTCAAGAAGCACCGATGTTTGCACTACCTACTTTTTATGAAATTAAATTTAACTGGGCAGATATTTTAGCAATTTTACCTGCAGTACTTGTACTAATTCCAGAACATATCGGTCATACAATCGTTACTGGAAATATCGTTGGAAAAGATTTAACGAAAGATCCAGGACTTGGTCGTTCCTTTATCGGTAACGGGGTTTCAACAATGTTATCAGCTTTCGTTGGTTCAACACCGAATACAACGTACGGTGAAAATATTGGGGTTCTTGCAATTACAAGAGTTTACTCAACATGGATTATCGGTGGAGCAGCAGTAATCGCAATTATCCTTGCATTCTTTGGTAAAGTTTCAGCATTAATTTCTACAATTCCAACACCTGTTATGGGTGGTATTTCCTTACTATTATTTGGAATGATTGCCGTAAGTGGTTTACGTACGTTAGTTGAAGCAAAAGTTGACTACAGCTTATCACGTAACTTAATTTTAACTGCAGTCGTTTTAATTGTAGGTTTAAGTGGTGTATCTATTCAAATCGGTGAAGTTCCTTTACAAGGTATGGGGCTTGCAACAATTGTAGCGATGATTTTAAGTATTCTCTTCAAACTACTTGATGTGTTACACCTATCTAATGAAGATAAATAATATTCACGTAAGAAAGGGACTGTCGATTGGCAGTTCCTTTGAAGTTTATTGATTTTTTTACCTTTATATATTTATACAAGTTCCGCAGCTATTCTTCTAAACAATCAACAAGCTAACGGACATGACAGCCATACCGAGAATTAGGCCATAAATTGAAGTATGGGCTTCGTCGTATTTTTTTGGCAGCAGGTAATAACTCATCAATTGAAATAAATACCATTATTCCTGCCACTGCAGCGAAAATAATACCAAACATAAACTCCGTTAAAAATGGCATTAATAATAAGTAGGCCACAAGGGCGCCCGCTGGTTCTGATAAACCAGATAAAAATGATAATTTAAATGCTTTCCTTCTGTTACCTGTCGCATAATAAATCGGAACAGAAACAGCAATTCCCTCGGGAATATTATGAATTGCAACGGCAATAGCAATAGAAATTCCTAATTTCGGATCGTTTAAAGCCGATACAAAGGTTGCTATCCCTTCTGGAAAGTTATGAATCCCAATTGCTAATGCAGCAAATACCCCCATCTTCATAAGTTCATTTTGCCCAGGAATTGTTTCGAAAGGTTTATTCATATCCTCTACCTTTTTAAGTTCATGGGGATTTGTTTGTTTCGGTATAAATTTATCAATTAAAGCGATTAAAAGCATGCCACCAAAAAAGGCAAGTACGGTAACCCATTTCCCATTAACTTCTCCGAGGTCATTCACCAAAGCCTCTTCCGCCTTCACGAATATTTCAACAAAGGAAATATAAATCATTACCCCTGCTGAAAAACCTAAGGCAAAGGAAAGGAATTTTTTATTCGTTCGCGAAGTGAAAAATGCCAGTAAACTACCGATCCCGGTTGCCAATCCAGCCATTAACGTTAGTGCAAATGCAAGTATTACATTTTCTGTCATCTGCTGTTTCTTCCCTTCCGTAGATAAAATTTTTTATCCTTATTTTTACCTATATTTAAAATATGTTCCATTATTTAATATGTTTTGGAAAAAAACGAAAGTTTCCCTTGGTAAACATTTTAATATAGTGGAAACAAATCGACAACAATAAATGTTTATTTTTCGGAAATTTCCTAGTATAAAGGTTCAAAGTTAAATTTATTTTTATTAAAACACGAAAAAACCAGTCTCCGAAGAAACTGGTTGTCATTTTCAAGTTTAACGAGCCACTTTTGCCGTATTGGATAATGAAGTTTTTAAACCACCACTCTCAACAAGTGGGTGTTTGCAAAAGCGTTCCTGCGTGCCCTTCACGTCTTATAGACAAAGGTTTGTCATTTCCGCTTTTTCTCTTAAACTCCCGATTATCAACTTAGGTTAAAACTTTATTAGCACTACGTACAACGTAGCTCTTGATTAAAGAATAAATTATATCGGTATAAAATTCAATGTACTTTTTTTGACATTCTAGCTTATTTTTACTAATTCGTGCATTATTTTTTTATAAAAGTATCCGGCATGACGACTGCAACAACTTCACCTTTAGCGCAAAGAGTATCATTTGCAAACATTTCCGTATATACCTTCCATTTTTTCGGGTGAATCTCTTCGACAATACCAATTGCTTTTAATAATGCTCCCTCCGGTGTTGGTTTTAAATAGTCCACATGTAGTGATCCTGTAACAAAACGTGGAGGTTCAGTTCCGTCGCCAATTTCATGACCATTTTTTCGATGTAAAACTAAAGCTGCAGACCCCATACTGTGGCAATCAATTAATGAAGCAATTAAGCCACCGTAAACAAAACCTGGAATTCCTATTTGCTCTTCATTTGGACGATAATATGTAACAGTTTGATTTGTATCATCTAACCAACCGGTACGAAAATGATGGCCCTTCTTATGTAATCGACCACAACCGTAACACCAAGCAATATCTTCTGCATAGTAATCTTGCACTGCTTTTTCAATATATTCTTTCATACCAATCATCCCCCTTAAATTTTATTATAATAAATATTATTAAAAAAATTAAGAATAATATTTACCTATAAAAATTTATTTCGATTTATGAATAACAACAATTGACAGACTAAATTTTCCATATTATTATTTTAATAAGAAAATATTATATTGGAGAAATAGGTTGACTTGAAAAAGTCATTAAAAGGGAAGTTCGGTGTAATTCCGACGCGGTCCCGCCACTGTAAATGGGAGTTCTCTATTATTTTCCACTGTCTTTTAGATGGGAAGGGGGATAGAGAATGATGATCATAAGCCAGGAGACCTGCCTATTTCTAAACGCCATAACCCTACGTGGATATAGGGAGGTGTGTCTGCTGAAAAGAATAGTAAATTCTTTTAGGTGCAAATACATCTCCTCCATGGGATGTTTTTTTTATGGCAAAAAAATCTCAAGGGAGGGTTATATGATGAAACAAAGAAAGCTTTTTGCTGCATTACTATTTTCAATTCTACTTATTTTAGTTGGCTGTCAAAATGGAGCCGAAACTGAGACAAACGAAGGAAGCAATACATCTCAAGAGGATGTCATAACAGCATCCATTGAATTACTTGACTTGGAAGATAATGAAGTCGAAGCAAAAACAGTAGAATTTGAAGAAGGCCAATCTTTAATGGACGTTTTAAAGGAAAATTTTGAAGTTGAAGAAGCTGATGGGTTTATCAACGGCATTGGCGATCTCCATGCCGATAGTAATGAACAACAATTTATTTCAATTGAAGTAAATGATGAAATGGCAATGGTTGGGGCAAATGATTTAATACTTGAAGATGGTGACAAAGTTACTTTAAGTTTAGAAGTTTGGGAGTAATTATTTAAATGAATGCCAAACGGATTAGTTTATTGGCAATGTTAATAACCATTGCTGTAGTCGGAAGAATCGCGTTTACTTTTATTCCAAATGTACAACCGATGACGACAATTATTATTATTGCTTCATTTCTCGTTAGTCCCCTTGAAGCAATGATTGTCGCCGTTTTAAGTACTTTTCTGTCTAATTTATATTTAGGAATGGGACCCTGGGCAATTTGGCAAGCACTCATTTGGACATTGATTGGATTAATGAGTGGTTTATTAGGTAAAGTTCATACAAAAATACCAATACCAATTCTTATCGCATATGCTGGATTTTGTGGACTCTTTTATGGCTTTGTCATGTCGATTGCCATGTCCTTCGTAATGGATGTAAACTTTTGGGCTTATTATTTAGCAGGACTGCCTTTCGATATGAGTCACGCAATTAGTAATGTTGTATTTTTTGCCGTGTTTTATCCTGTATTTTTCAGAGTTTTTAAAATTAAGAAGTATGGATTGAAATAGATTAAAGAAGCTAAAGTAAATACCTCCTTTAATCCAACATTGGTTCCTTATTTAAATATGTTTGATCAACTATAAGTTAAAGATAACCTGGAAGCATAAAAAATCTTCTAGGTTATCTTTTTTATACTCATTTTTGGCTGTTTGGCTTTTATAATGTGTGAAGGACAGTTTGCGTTTCTTTTTTGAACGATTTGTCCTTTATGACTTAGTTGATGGACACTTCCCGTTGCTTTTTTCGTCATTTTGTCCTTCATAGACCCGATGATGGACATTTCTCATCGCTTTTTTCGTCATTTTGTCCTTCATAGACCCGATGATGGACACTTACCATCGCTTTTTTCGTCATTTTGTCCTTCATAGACCCGATGATGGACATTTCTCATCGCTTTTTTCATCATTTTGTCCTTCATAGACCCGATGATGGACATTTCTCATCGCTTTTTTCGTCATTTTGTCCTTCATAGACCCGATGATGGACATTTCTCATCGCTTTTTTCGTCATTTTGTCCTTCATAGACCCGATGATGGACACTTCTCATCGCTTTTTTCATCATTTTGTCCTTCATAGACCCGATGATGGACATTCCAATTCAGTTTCTTGATTATTTTGTCCTTTATAATCACAATCCCACCTTAATCATTAGCTAGAAACTTAAGCAATCTGAGTTCTCAATAAAAAAAGCTGACTCCTTCGAGTCAACTTTTAAAAAAGGGGGATAAATTAACGAGCTATTTAAATGGGATTTCTCTAGCCAGCGCTCAGATTCTGACCAGACTAATTAAATTTCAGGAATATGGAAAACAAAGAATCAAATCCAATCTCTTATTCTTTGCCTTCTAATTCACGTTTGTACTGTTCGAACTCTTTTGTAGTGCAACGAACCCAGTGTCTTGGGCGGACTTCTCTAAATTCAGGTTCTTCACTTGTATCAAGTTGTGATGGGTCATACACTTGACGAACACGATTACGCTCGTAAGCTGGGTCTGGAAGTGGAATTGCTGATAGAAGTGATTTTGTATAAGGGTGAATCGGGTTTTTATACAATTCATCACTATCGGCAAGCTCAACCATATGACCTAAGTGCATAACACCAATACGATCACTAATATATTTAACCATTGAAAGGTCGTGGGCAATGAATAAATATGTTAAGCCACGCTCTTTTTGTAATTTTTTCAACAAGTTAACAACTTGGGCTTGGATCGATACGTCTAAAGCTGAAATTGGCTCATCACAAATGATTAATTCTGGTTCAACAGCTAAAGCACGAGCAATACCAATCCGTTGTCTTTGACCACCACTGAATTCGTGTGGGAAACGGTTAGCATGCTCACGGTTTAAACCAACAGCTTCTAACAGTTCCTCAACCCGTTCTCTTCGTTCTTTTTCATTTTTAACTAAGCGGTGAACGTCAAGACCTTCAGCAATGATATCCATAACAGTCATTCTTGGATTTAATGAAGAAGATGGGTCTTGGAAAATCATTTGCATTTCACGATTAAACTTCAGTTGGTCCGCTTTAGAGAGTTTTGCATGGACATTATTACCTTTAAATAAAACTTCTCCTTCTGTTGCATCATATAACCGAATAATCGTTCTTCCTGCAGTTGATTTACCACTACCAGATTCACCAACTAGTCCAAATGTTTCACCTTTATAAATATCAAAACTAATATTGTCTACCGCTTTAACGACTTTACCTCGACCAGCAGGGAAGTATTTTTTTAAATTTTTAACTTCTAGAATTTTTTCATTCGTGCTCATTACTCATTCCCCCCTTGCTTTGCTGCGAAACTTTCAATACGTTTCTTAATTGCTTCTGGGACTTCAATTTTCGGCGCATTTTCATGCAATAACCATGTCGCTGCATAATGCGTATCTGAAACTTTAAACATTGGGGGTTCATATAAAGTATCAATTTCTAGAGCATATTTATTTCTTGGTGCAAAAGCATCCCCTTTTGGTGGGTTTGTTAAATCAGGTGGTGTACCCGGAATAGTGTACAATTCTTCTGATTCGTCATCATCTAATGTTGGCATTGATCCTAATAAACCCCATGTATAAGGATGTTTTGGATTGTAGAAAATATCATCTACTGTTCCAACTTCGACAATTTTACCAGCATACATAACCGCAACACGATCAGCTACGTTAGCAACAACACCTAAATCGTGAGTAATGAAAATAATGGAACTGCCAGTTTCTTTCTGCATTTCTTTCATTAACTCTAAAATTTGTGCTTGAATCGTAACGTCTAATGCCGTTGTCGGTTCATCGGCAATAATAATTTCTGGATTACATGCAAGGGCAATCGCGATAACAACACGCTGACGCATACCACCAGAAAATTGGTGCGGATATTGATTAACGCGAAGTTCTGGATTTGGAATCCCTACTTTTGCAAGTAATTCAATTGCTTTTTCTTTCGCTTGAGCTTTATTTAAACCTTGGTGTTTAATTAAGCCTTCAGCAATCTGGTTTCCAACTTTCATCGTTGGGTTTAAAGATGACATCGGATCTTGGAACACCATGGAAATTTCTTTACCACGAATTTTTTCCATTTCTTTTTCCGATAATTTAAGAATATCCTTACCTTTGTAAAGAATTTCACCACTTTTTACTACTGTATTTGATTTTGGTAAAAGTCCCATGACAGCAGAAGTCGATACAGACTTCCCTGAACCAGACTCCCCTACAATAGCCAAAGTTTCTCCCTTATTTAAATCAAAACTAACACCTCGAACAGCTTGTACTTCACCGCCGTAGGTGTTAAATGATATACGTAAATCTTTGACTTCTAATAGTTTACTCATTTAATAACACCTACCTTTTATTTATGCATTTTAGGGTCAAATGCATCGCGCAAGCCGTCACCTAAAATGTTAAATGCAATCATAATGATCGATAATAATGCCGCAGGGAATACGAGCATGTACGGATAGATTTGCATATTATCAAATCCGATATCGATTAACGAACCTAGAGAAGCAGCTGGTGGAGCAATCCCTAAACCGATAAAGCTTAAGAATGACTCAAAGAATACCGCAGTTGGAATAGTAAACATTGTATTAACGATGATAATACCGCTAATGTTTGGAATTAAATGTTTACGAATAATCTTGCCATTTGATGTACCTAGTGTTCTAGCCGCTAAAACGAACTCTTGGTTTTTCAGTTTTAAAACTTCACCACGAACAATACGGGCCATTCCTGTCCAACCAGTAATAACAAGCGCAATGATAATTGATGTCATACCTGGTTTTAAGAATAGCATCATTAGTAAGATGATAACTAAGTTTGGAATACCTGCTAAAATCTCAATAATACGTTGCATAAAGTTATCTACTCGGCCGCCGTAAAAGCCTGAAATTCCACCATATGCAACACCGATAACAAGGTCTAGTAATGCCGCAACAAAGGCAATAATTAAGGAAACACGTGTACCCTCCCATAAACGGGTCCATTGGTCACGACCTAATTGGTCTGTCCCTAACCAGTAATACGTGTCATCTAAACCTTTTGCATCATAAATGTGATAAATTGCTTTTACTTCAGCTGAGTTTGGTGAACCATCACCTTCAGAAATTACTTTAATATCAATAAATTCTTCATCTTTATTAAAACGTAAATAGGCCTTTTGTGTAGCCTGTTCAACCGTTGCTCCAGTCATTTCATCAGATAATGTTCCATTAAATCCTAACCATGAAACATTTTCTAAACCAGGGACACGAGGTGGTAATTTAGCATGTTCTAGCTTCTGATCTTTTGAACCGTAACTATTCATAAACGGTCCAATAATACTCATGAGAATGATTAGAATTAATAAAGTTAAACTAATCATTGCCGGAATGTTTTTAAATAAAGTCCGTCGAGCATTTTGACCAAAAGTGCGACTTGGTCTTGAAATTTTTTCACTCGTATTTTCTTGGTTGACTAGAGGTTTAAATAATTCTTTAGGTAAGTTATTTAAATTCTTGTTATCCATTACTTGCTACCTCCAGTTACACGAATTCTTGGATCAATTAATCCATAAAGGAGGTCGATGATTAGTAAAATAACGATAAATCCAAAAGCATAAATAAGAGTTGTACCCATGATTGTTGGATAATCGTTCACCATTACAGATGTAACGAATTGCTCACCAATTCCTGGAATCGCAAAGATTTTTTCAATAACCATAGATCCAGTCATTAAACTGATAATCATTGGACCCATTACAGTTACTAATGGAATAAGTGCGTTACGCAAACCATGTTTCCAAACTCTTTCTGATTTACTTAATCCTTTTGCTTTGGCAGTAATGATATAATTCGACCCTTTAACTTCAATCATTTCCGTACGAACAAACCTTGCAGCAGTGGCCATCGGACCAATCGCAAGAGCAATTATAGGTAAAACCATATGTTTCGGCTCGCCCCATAAAGCAACAGGCAGCCATCCTAATTCAACGGCAAATATATATTGTAGTAAACCTGCAAATACGAAGGAAGGAATCGATGTTCCTAATACAGCGATTATTGTTGAAGTGTAATCCCAAAATCCGTTGTGGAAAATAGCTGCAATTAAACCGAGTATAATTCCAAAAAATGTACCTATTAAAACAGCATAAAGACCTAATTGCATTGAAGGACCTAGTCTTTCGACTAATATTTCTGTAACAGGTGTGTTGTCAAAGTTATATGAAATACCTAAATCACCTTGTACAAGATTTCCAAGAAAGCGTACATATTGGACTGGTACAGGGTCATTTAGACCATAACTTTCTAATACAATTTGTTTTTGTTCTTCTGTTAATTTATCTTCTGCCTTCAAAGGACTACCCGGCATCAATTTCATGAGGAAGAATGTAACCGTAGCAATGATAAATAATGTAAGAATCATATAGCCAATTCGGCGTAGTATATATTGAGTCATTATGCCACCTCCTATAATTTTCATTATTATTTGTAATTTCAAACACAAGAGTAAAGAGAGCATATGCCGGGCATTCGGACATACACTCTCTTATATTTACCCTACACGTATAAAATTAATTTAATATTTTTATTCGGCTACATAAGCCCATTTCCATTCGTATCTAGCACCGAATTTATTAACAATTTCACCTTGGATTTTTGGTGATTGAAGTAGAGTTACACCTTTTTGGTATAAAGGAGCAATTCCTGCTTCTTCAATTAAGATTTTCTCAGCCTCTAAGAAGTTGTTGTAACGAACATCTGCATCAGATGTTTCAACAGTTTCCGCAATCAATGCGTCATACTGTTCATTTGAGTAACCCATCTTGTTATTTCCACCGTCAGTTACAAATAAGCTTAAGAATGTATATGGATCAAGGTAGTCAGGACCCCAACCAGATACTTGTAAGTCATAATCTTGAGCTGTATTTAAATCAAGACGTTGTTTGAATGGTACTGGTTTGATGTTAATTTTTAATCCAGGTAGATTTTGTTCTAATTGGTACGCTAAGTTTTCGTTAAATGTTTGAACCGCACCTTCAGAGTCACCAGTTAGTAATTCTAATTCAATAGAATCTACACCTAGTTCTTCTAAACCTTTATTCCATGCTTCTACAGCTGCATCTACATCATATGTTGCAAGATCGCCATTTTCTTCACGGAAGTCACCGCCACCAGGTACATGAACGAAGTCTTTCGGAATTAAACCTGTAGCTGCGATTGAACCGTTGTTTAATACATTAACTAAAGCTTCTCTATCAATTGCATTGTTAATAGCTTTACGAATGTTTTCGTTAGCTAAAGGTGTTTCTTTTCCTTTACGTACTTGGTTCATTTTTAAGTAGAATACTGCTGTATCAGGAACGATTCGGAAATCATCATGTGATACATATTGGTCTACTAAGTCTGCTGATAAACCAGCACGGTCAACTTCACCTTGGTTATAAAGGTTTACGTTTGTTTGTGGATCTTTAGATACAACAAAGTTGATTTCTTTTAATTGAACTGTATCTGCATCCCAGTAGTTTTCGTTTTTCACTAATTTCCATTGGTTAGCTTGTGTAATATGTTGATTATCATTTTCAACATCTAGAACGAATGGGCCGTTGAATAGTAATGTTGCTTCAGTTGTAGCGAAGTTTTCACCATGTTCTTCAACGAATTTTTGATTTAACGGCATGAATGTACCGAATGTTGTTAAAGATTCAAAGTATGGTGTTGGGTTAGCAAGTTGAACTTCTAATGTGTAATCGTCAACTGCTTTAACACCTAATTCATCAACAGAAAGTTCTCCTGCAGCAATTTTATCTGCGTTTAAGATTACCCCAGCCATCATGTATGGACCATATTCAGATCCTGTTTCTGGGTTAACCGCACGTTGCCAAGAGTAAACGAAGTCATGAGCTGTTACAGGGTCACCGTTTGACCATTTTGCATCTTCGCGAAGTTTGAATGTCCAAGTTAAGCCATCTTCAGAAACTTCAGGCTCACCTTTTGCGATTCCTTCTTTAATTTCACCATCTTCACCTAAACGGTATAGACCTTCCATTGTTGCACCGACGAATTGGAAACCAAATTCATCAGTTACTTTGGATGGATCCATAGATGGTATGTAGTCACCATTGATAAAGTTTAACACTTGTTCTGCTGACTTTGCAGCATCTCCGCCTGTAGAATCTTTGGAGGAGTTTTCATCTTTACCTCCACCACAAGCAGCTAAAATCATGCTCACTAATAGTGCTGCAGCTAGCAATACTGACCATTTTTTAGATCTCATTTAAATTTACCCCCTCATTAATTTAAATTTAAATTTTCTGACAACGGATCTTTAGTGCGTTAATATAAATAGTATAAATAAAAGTATACAGCGCAAAATTATATTTGTAAAGGAATATTTTAATAAAATTATTATATTTATATAGTTTGAATAGTTAGATTTTAGTGAAATTTAACTATGTTCTTCATATTATATATATTAAACACTATAACCTTGTACTAAATTTTAGTTTTGTGAAACAGAAAACAAATAGTATATTGAGATATCTTTGTTTTACTTTCGGGAATATTCATTATTATTTAAAAAAACAACTTATTTTTTATTCAATGATTGTACGTGATATAATAACTTGAAAATATAATTGATATTGGTGAATATGTATGCAAAAAAAAATTCATTACTGGATATTCTTAATTAATATCGCGTTAATTTCTATAGTTGTATTTTTCGCAAATCTAGACAATCTATTCAAAAAATTTATCGATGTGCTTTTCTATTTCGATCTTTTATATACAATCGTATTTTTGTTTCTTTTTGTTTTAAAAGGGAGATTTTTTGACGGGCTTGTTTTTGGTTTTCGAAGATTTAATTACGTCATGTTCAATAGAAATGATGTTTTAGAGGAATGGAAAGAGAAGCCATTACCATCTGAAAATATTAATTTGCGGTTTTACGAGGTAGTAAAAATACAAAGTATTACCTTAACAACTTTACTAATCTTACTTTTAATTATCTATTATTTATAGAACTAACAAGGTAAAAAGAGCGAACGTTCCATGTTTTCGCTCTTTATTTTTTGCAAATATTTCCCCACTATTATTTGGGTAAACTTGTTTCAGCAATTAATCCAAGCCACTCAATCTAACCTTGACCAACAACAACAACTTTCCTTACTCCATCAACATGTTGAAGTTTTTCAATAAAATCCGTTGTAGTTGTATTTAGTAATGACGTATCAATTGAATACACGACATTGGCTATACCTTGTAACGGGATACTTTGATTAATCGTTAATATATTACCTTTATGACTAGCGACGAAATTAAGAACATTTGATAGGACCCCAGGACGATGTTCTAGCATTAAGGATACGGTAATAATTTGTTGACTAGTCGCTTTATTAAACGGGACAACTTTATCTTTATATTTATAATAAGCACTACGACTTAAATCGACTCGTTGCACAGCCTCATTAATTGTTTTCACTTCACCTGTTTCTATTAGTCTTTTTGCTTCAATCGTCTTTTGAATTGCCTCTGGTAAAATATCATAATGAATCAAGTATATTTTTTCCTTGTCCCCGTTCATATACTCACTCCTCTACTTATTTCCGCAACCCTTCATGTAAAAACTCGAATTACTTTCACTACTTAGTTTAATCATATACCGAATTGATAGCAAATTATTTCCAATTGCAACCTATGATTGGAAGTAATTATCGAAAAAAAAAACCCTAAGCCTTTAAAGACTTAGGGGTTGATAGTTTTATTAAACTATTATTTTGTAGCAACAGCTGCTTCAACTTCACTCATAGGAACGCCAAGCGCTTTTGCCACACCTTCACCGTATGCAGGATCTGCTTTATAGCAATTAGTAATATGGCGTAGCTGCACTTCTTTTGTTGTTCCTTGCATAGCACGAGCTGTATTTTCAAATAATCTTTGTTGCTCGTCATCAGACATGAGACGGAATAGTTTTCCTGGTTGTTCATAGTATAAATCATCATCTTCACGGAAGTTGTGATAGTCTGCAGTTCCGAATAAATCTAATGCAGGCTCTTGATGTTCTTTACTATCTTCCCATTCACCGTAAGAGTTCGGACTGTAAGTTATATCATTTCCTACTACAGGATTTAAGATTCTCATTGCACCGTCACGGTGATATGGGTTGAAGTTTTTCGCGTTTTTCGGATAGTTTACTGGAATTTGCCAGTGGTTTACACCTAAACGATAACGTTGTGCATCTCCATAAGAGAATAAACGTCCTTGTAACATTTTATCTGGAGAGAAACCAATTCCAGGAACAATATTAGTTGGCGCAAATGCAGCTTGCTCAACTTCAGCATGATAGTTATCAGGGTTTCTATTTAATTCAATTTCTCCAACTTCAATTAATGGGAAGTCTTTTTTATACCATACTTTTGTTAAGTCAAATGGGTTGTATGGCATATTGCGAGCTTCTTCTTCAGTCATTACTTGGATGTACATTTTCCATTTTGGATAGTCGCCACGTTCAATTGCTTCATATAAGTCACGTTGATGACTTTCGCGATCTTTTCCAATTAATTCTTCGGCTTCTTGGTCAGTTAAGTTTTTAATTCCTTGTTGTGTTTTGAAATGGAATTTTACCCATACACGTTCATTGTTCTCATTAAACATAGAGTAAGTATGGCTTCCAAACATATGCATATGGCGGTAGCTTGCTGGAATACCACGATCACTCATTACAATTGTTACTTGGTGTAATGCCTCTGGTAAGTTTGTCCAGAAATCCCATTGAGCTTGTGGATCTCTCATATTTGTTCTAGGGTTACGTTTTACAACGTGGTTTAAGTCAGGGAAGCGTTTAGGGTCTCTCATAAAGAATACAGGTGTATTGTTACCTACAAGATCCCAGTTTCCGTCTTCAGTATAGAATTTCATTGCAGTTCCACGAATATCACGTTCCGCATCTGCTGCACCGCGTTCACCAGCAACAGTTGAGAAACGAATAAATACGTCAGTTTTCTTTCCAACTTCAGAGAATAATTTTGCCTTTGTATATTTTGTAATATCATTAGTTACTGTGAATGTACCGTAAGCACCAGATCCTTTAGCATGCATACGACGCTCTGGAATTACTTCACGGTCAAAGTGAGCTAATTTTTCAAGGAACCAATAGTCCTCCATTAATAGTCCGCCACGAGGACCAGCAGTTTTAGAATCATCATCATTTGGAACAGGATTACCGAATGCAGTTGTTAATCTTTTCTTTTCAGTCATTTATAGTGCACCTCCGAATTAATACCATCATTAATTTGGTTAGGGAACTTGCTCTAACCTTTTCTGTAATTATTACAATATCATACTCATTATTATTTAGCAATCAATTTAACTCTTTTTCTATTATTTTAAATCCCACCAAACCAATGCGTTATTTAATGCTATCAATATACTATATTAAAAAAAGATTTATTTTCGGCTTAATAAAAAAAACCCTTTATTCTCAATTAGATAGCGCACTTACATTATAGTTGAGAATAAAGGGATGTATATGATGTTATTTTAAAAAACAATTCGTATGAAATTGATTTTTTAAACGCTAAACGAAGATTAATTCATATTAAAAAGATAAACTAGTGCATACCCTAATCCAGCCAGCAACAACGATCCTATTAAACAAGCTACAAATGCTTTTATACTTCCTTTACCTAAGGATTTAATATTAACATTTAAACCTAACCCCGCCATCGCCATCGCAATTAGTAGGTAAGCTAAATCAACCATTATATTTGTTAAAGTTTCCGAAAAAATTCCTAATGTGTTGACCCCACTCATAATAAGAAATCCGAAGATAAACCACGGAACGATTGATAATGAAATCTTTTTATTACCTGTTGCAACATTTTCTTTCCTTTGAAAAAGATATCCAATTACAATCGCTACCGGAATTAATAAAAGAACACGTGTTAACTTAACAATAATTGCTGTATCTACTGCATTTTCTCCATCTACGTCAGCCGCTGCAATCACATGGGCGATTTCATGTAAAGTTCCACCAGTAAAGATACCGTAACCTGTAGATGATAAGTTTACTAATGGATGTAAAAACGTATAAGCGAAAGTAAATAGAGTCCCTAATATAGCAATGATTGCAGTAGCTACCGCCGTTTCATTTGGTTTTGCTTTAATTTGCGGTGATATGGCTGCAATTGCTGCCGCTCCACAAATCCCCGTACCAGTTGCAGTTAATACACTAAGCTTTTGGTCAACTCCTAATAGGAGAGAAATCCAATAAACAACGAGAATCGCAAATATTAAATCGATTAAAGCAATAAAAAAGACATTCAAACCAGCATTGTAAATATCAATTAAGTTTAACCGCATTCCTAATAAAATAATACCTGCTCTCAGCAGCTTTGCATTTGAAAAACGAATACCAGACTGGAATTTTTGAGGTGTACCAAAAATAGCACTCCACACGATACCTAATAATATAGCAATAACAAGTTGTCCCATTATTGAAAGAAATGGGAATCCAGATAAAAACTTTGCGATTAAAGCAATAATAAGTGTGATGCCAATTCCCCCAAAAAAGGAGAGATTTAACATTTTCATATGTTAACTCCTTCCAGACTACA
>NZ_JAACYS010000072.1 GCF_009996845.1 Pallidibacillus pasinlerensis
TCTGCAAAGGAGCAAAATCAATGTAGTTGGCTTGGTGACGATGGCGAGAAGGTCACACCCGTTCCCATCCCGAACACGGAAGTTAAGCTTCTCAGCGCCGATGGTAGTGAAGGATTTCCCTTTGCGAGAGTAGGACGTTGCCAGGCAATTAAAACACAGCGAAATAATATCGCTGTGTTTTTTGTTATTTACATTACTTTTGTTTAGTAAATTTACAGTATGAATAATATACCTGAGTTTGGTTATCTTACGTCTGAGGAGGTGGTTTTTATGCTGAAAATCGGTGTTGAAGCATCTTTATCGAATATAAAACAAGTTCTGCAAGAAAAAGGATATGAAGTTGTTGAATTGAAACAGGAGTCTGATGTTGTAAATTGTGATTGTTGTGTTGTTTCAGGCTTAGATTCCAATGTAATGGGAATGCACGATACTGTGACTCAAGCTCCTGTTATTGAGGCAAAAGGACTTAGTGCAGAAGAAGTTTGTCAGCAAATAGAAAGTCGCTTAGGTTAAGGAATTAGGGGGAATTTCCCCCCTTCTTATTTAATCATGATAAACCTTTACAAACTCCTCATAATATAATACTTCAATACAATTAGACCAATGTAATACAGTTCCAACAAAATCTCGAATATCTAAACCTTTCATTTCATATACTTCCGCGTCATTTACTGTACCAGTAGCATCTTCAATAAAAGTTACTTTAAAACCTCGATCGTACGCACTTATCGCTGTAAATAGACAGCAAAATTCCGTGTTGAACCCAGTAGTAAACAAATGATCTACATTAAGTTTTTCTATAGTTCCAGTTAATATTGTTTAGAAAAATGCACTGGGTGTCTTTTTTTCAATAATATAATCAGCATAACTTTTTAAAGATTCATGTATGTCATTTCCACTTGAGTTTTATATAATGGGCTATTTTTGTTTTCATCAATTTGTTTAATAAAAATAACAGGTTCATTTCTTGATTTAAACTTTTGGATTACATTTTCAATTTTATGGAGTTCACGAGTAAAATCTTTAAAGTAGATTATTCCATTCTGTGCATCGATAACGAGTAAAGCTTTTATTTGCATCCTTCTAAAATTTATATAAAATAAACATTCTATAAAAATATTGAAAAACCTTTTAATGGAGGCAAACACATAATACAGTTTTTACACATAGGATTATCATAGTTTGGAAGGCGGCTTATTCATTAGTTGAATATATTGTATGTTTTGAGCCCATAATGGGAATACGGAGGTGGGGAAATGAACGGATTAGAGCATAAGGATGGGGAAAGATGTATTGTTTGTGAAAATGTAAAAGAAAAAGGGTACCATATTTTGTCAGCATTTATTTGCAATGAGTGTGACAAGGATATAATACAGACGGAAACAGATGACCAAGCTTATATGTTTTTTGTAAAACAGTTAAGGAAAATTATGACTAAACAAAATATATCCTATTCATAGTATTATAGAAATAATATTCCTAACAACGAAAATAAGACGGGTGTGTTAAAATTAGATATAATAAAAAATATGTAATGAATTATACAAGAAGTTGGAGGATAAATTGTGGGTTATTTTTTTAGTTTAGAAGGCTGTGAAGGATCGGGTAAAAGTACAATTGCAAAATTATTAGCAGAAGCGTTGACTAAAAAAGGGTTTCGGGCAGTTTTGACAAGAGAACCGGGCGGCATTGAAATCGCAGAACAAATTAGGAATGTAATATTAGATCGAAAAAATATAAATATGGATGCAAAAACAGAGGCCCTTTTATATGCAGCTGCACGAAGACAACATTTAGTTGAAAAAATAATTCCTGAGTTAGAAAAAGGAAGCATTGTCCTTTGTGATCGATATATTGATAGTAGTTTAACGTATCAAGGTTATGCGAGAGGGTTAGGAATAGAAGAAGTTTTAACAATAAATAAGTTTGCCATTGAAGATTATATGCCTGATTTAACAATTTATTTAGATGTTTCACCAGAAGTTGGTTTAGCAAGAATAAATAAGGATAAAGATCGGGAAGTAAATCGTCTTGATGTAGAGTCATTACAATTTCATACAAAAGTTCGAGAAGGATATCATATACTTTTAAAACGATATCCTGATCGAATCACGATGATTGATGCACAAAATGATATTGATATAGTTTATCGTGAAGTATCAAACAAAATACTTCAGTTTATTGGTGCATAAAATTACGGGGTTGGTTTCCTAGCGTAGTTTTTAAAGAAAAAATGATGTGATTAACATAAAAATATCACAATAGTACGCATTACTGACATAAAATAACTTAAACGATGAAGTTATACTAAGAATTTAAAAAATTTACAAATTTGACCAATCTTAAGGAGATTCGGTTTCTGCTATAATACAATTAAAGCTGATTAGGACTTTTTAAGGAGGGACAGGAATGAAATTAGTACTTGCTGTCGTCCAAGATCAAGATAGTAATCGATTACTCAGTGCGCTAACTGATAATAACTTTCGTGTAACGAAGCTTGCATCGACAGGTGGATTTTTAAAGTCTGGAAATACGACATTTCTCATCGGTACTGAAGATGTTCGTGTAGATAAAGCATTACAAATTATAAAAGAGAATTGTAGTTCAAGAGAGCAATTAGTTTCCCCTGTATCACCTATGGGTGGAAATGCAGATTCGTATATGCCTTATCCTGTTGAAGTAGAAGTAGGTGGAGCAACAGTATTTGTCTTACCGGTGGAACAGTTTTTCCATTTTTAAAAAATACTAAGAGCAATCGGATTACTTTTCCGGTTGCTCTCATTCTATTTTCTACATTATTATATAATTAAGCGTAAATTACGATAACTGTCTGGAGGATTTTTATTTGATGAAAGTAAATCAAGACTTCCGAGTTTCAAATGAGCGGTTAATGAATGACTCAAAAGTACAGCATCAAGGGAATTTGAAGTTTCATACAGCAATCAAAACTCAATCAGAAAAATTACAAATGGGGCAATTGCAAAATTTGTATGCAGATATTGAAAAAGCTGGTGAACGTTTAGGTAAATCTCGTAATTTTCGGGACTTAGCTAGATATAAACTGTTAGTGAAAAGGTTTTTAAAGGAAGTATCTGATAATGGTATAGGTTTAAAAAAGTCCCATACAACTGATATATTTGGAGAAAGCCGTATGTTACAAACGATTGAGAAAATTGATGAGAAACTAATAGAGTTGACCGATGAACTTTTGAAGAGTGAAGAAGATAATATTCATATTCTAAGTATTCTAGGTGAAATAAAAGGTTTAATTATAAACCTATACTCATAAATATATATTGATAGTTAAAAGAGATGGGTGATAGTTGTGGAAAAACAATGGGAACAATTAGAGAAAATGCAACCAATGGCTATGAAGTTAATAAAACAAGCATTAATTAAAAATCGAATCGCCCATGCCTATCTTTTTGAAGGAATGAAAGGAACAGGGAAAAGAGAAATTGGCTTGATGTTTGCAAAAGCATTATTTTGCGAAAATATAGTAGAAGATCATAAACCATGTAATGATTGCATTCAATGTAAACGAATAAATAACGGAAATCATCCAGACATTCATATAATTGAGCCAGATGGGGCTTCAATAAAAAAAGAACAAATAAATAATTTACAACAAGAGTTTGCTAAGAAAAGTGTCGAATCCGGACGGAAGTTTTATATGATCGTCGCTGCTGATAAAATGACGACAAGTGCTGCAAATAGCCTGTTAAAGTTTTTAGAAGAACCAAACAGTGAAACGACAGCAGTATTAATTACCGAACAAATTCAAAAAATCCTTCCTACTATATATTCAAGATGTCAACATATCTCATTTCAACCGATTCCGAAAGAGGAATTAGTCACTTTTCTTATTGATAAAGGAATTAAGCAAGAACGGGCACCTTTATTGGCAAATTTAACGAACAGCGTTGATGATGCTTTACGCTTACAAGAAGACGAATGGTTTTTACAAGCACGGAATTTAGTGATAAAATTATATGAAATCCACTGTAAACAAACTTTGATGGATGCGCTTTTATTTTTACAAACTGAATGGTTACCGCATTTTAAATCAAGGGAGCAGATGGATATCGGTTTGGACATGCTCCTGTTTATTTATAAAGATTTACTATATATTCAATTGGAACAAGATAAACATTTAATTTTCCCTGATTTTAAAGAGGAATGGAGGCATCATGCGCTTCGTATTTCTAGTATGCGTTTATCTGAACATGTTTTATCAATTTTAGAAGCAAAAAAACGGCTGCAATCTAATGTTAATGGAGCGTTGTTAATGGAACAGCTTATTATTAAGCTGCAGGAGGGATAGATTTGTATAATGTCGTAGGTGTACGCTTTAAAAAAGCGGGTAAAATATATTATTTTGATCCCGGTGACTTAAGTATAGAGAAAAATCAATTTGTCATTGTTGAGACAGCCCGTGGTATAGAATATGGGAAAGTTGTTATTGCCAACAAGGTTGTTGGTGAAGAAGATATTGTATTACCATTGAAAAAAGTGTTACGCCTTGCCGATGAAAAGGATCGTTTTCAAGTGAATGAGAATAAAAAGGCAGCTAAAGAAGCCTTTGATATATGTGCGGAAAAGATTATTGAACATGAATTAGAAATGAAACTAGTTGATGTTGAGTATACTTTTGACCGTAATAAAGTTATTTTTTATTTTACCGCGGACGGACGAGTAGACTTTCGTGATCTAGTAAAAGACCTTGCTGCCATATTTAAAACTAGAATTGAACTTCGCCAAATTGGTGTTAGAGATGAGGCAAAAATGTTAGGTGGAATTGGTCCTTGTGGACGAATGCTGTGTTGTTCAACATTTTTAGGCGATTTTGAACCTGTATCGATTAAAATGGCGAAAGATCAAAATCTATCATTAAATCCTACGAAAATTTCAGGATTATGTGGTAGACTTATGTGTTGTTTGAAATATGAAAACGATGAGTATGAAGAAGCAAAAGAACAATTGCCGGATTTAGGTGAGATGATCTATACGTCCCTTGGTCAAGGGAAAGTAGTAGGATTAAACTTAATGGAACGTATTATTCAAATAGAGTTAGAAGAACAGGAAAAAGTGATCGAGTATACGTTAGACGAAATTATTGAAGAAGGGGTTATTTCTTCTAAAGCCGCGGATTAACGAGGTGCTAAAGTGATGAATAAAAAGGAATTATTCGACTCTGTAACCAATATGGAGCAACAAATAGGTGAATTATATAAGCAACTTGGAGAATTAAAACAACAATTGGCTGAAGTACTAGAAGAAAATCACTCTCTAACATTGGAAAATGAACATTTGCGCAAGCGTTTAGATAATAGTGTAGCAGAAACAAAAAATAAGCAAGGTCAGAAAAAGAAAGACAAAAAGCAAAACCTTCTAGACATCGGTGAGGGCCATGATAATTTAGCAAGATTATATAATGAAGGGTTCCATATTTGTAATATCCAGTTTGGTAGTTTGCGAAAAGACGGCGATTGTATGTTTTGTATATCTTTTTTAAATAAGAATAAATAAAAATAGAGCTATCCAATAGATCCCCACCTTTTATTACTTTGTTGAGTAATATTTAGTGGTGCGGTATCTGAAGTATGGATAGCTTTTTTAATTAAATATATAATATTTTGAGATAACGTATAGAATTGGAGGCTTGTGTTTTGGTTCAGTTGGTTGGTGATGAGCGGCTAGATTATTTACTAGCTGAAAATTTACGTATTATTCAAAGTCCATCCGTATTCTCATTTTCCTTAGATGCGGTATTACTTGCTCGATTTGTTTATTTACCAATTCAGAAGGGGAACATCATTGACCTTTGTTCAGGAAACGGGGTAATCCCTTTATTACTCAGTCCACGAACAAAGGCAAAAATTATAGGTGTTGAAATTCAAGAAAGATTATATGATATGGCAAAACGTAGCATTGGCTATAATAAGTTAGAAGAACAAATAAACATAATCCACGGCGATTTGAAAGATATGCCGAAAGAACTTGGGTATAATACGTTTGATGTCGTCACATGTAATCCTCCGTATTTCCCAGTTTCAGAAACAAATATTATTAATGAAAGGGAACATTTCGCCATTGCTAGACATGAAATATATTGTACGTTGGAAGATTGTATTCGAGTAAGTAGCCAATTAGTGAGACCTGGTGGGAAGGTTGCTTTTGTTCATCGCCCGGGGAGACTACTTGAAATGATAGAATTGATGCGGAAATACCGGGTCGAACCGAAACGTTTACGCTTTGTATACCCGAAATTAGGTAAAGAAGCGAATACAATATTAATCGAGGGAACAAAAGATGGGAAGCCGGATTTAAAAATTTTACCTCCACTCATTGTTTATGAGGAAAATGGGAATTATACGGAAGAAGTGAATGAAATTTTGTATGGAAAAGAATGAACATTATTTTTATGTGTTAGAATGTGCAGATGGCTCCTTTTATGGTGGTTATGCAAGAGATGTGCAGAAAAGATTAGCAGTACATAACTCAGGTAAAGGTGCAAAGTATACGAGAAGTCGTTTGCCGGTAAAATTAATCTACTCTGAAACATATGAAACGAAAAGTGAAGCAATGCGAGCAGAATACAAATTCAAAAAACTGACAAGAAAAGAAAAAGAAGTGTTTTTAAGGGAGTTTTGGTCAAGTGAACATTCAAAAAAGTTTCCAGAATAACAATGGAATTTTATATTTAGTACCAACACCTATTGGTAATTTAGAGGATATGACATTTCGAGCGGTACGTACTTTAAAAGAAGTTGATCTTATTGCAGCAGAGGATACGAGAAATACGAGAAAATTATTAAATCATTTTGAAATTCACACACCAATGGTGAGCTACCATGAACATAATAAAGAATCAAGTGGTCGGCAGTTACTAGAACAATTAAAAGAAAAGAGAAATATTGCCCTTGTAACAGATGCTGGAATGCCAGCGATATCTGACCCAGGTTATGAACTTGTAAGGGATGCTGTGAAAGAAGGGATTTCTGTTGTCTCACTTCCTGGAGCAAATGCAGCATTAACTTCATTGACCGCTTCAGGGATTAATCCACAGCCCTTTTATTTTTGTGGGTTTTTACCGAGAAAGAAGAAAGAGCGAGAAAAAGATTTAAATGAATTAAAAAAGATAAGGGCGACACTTATATTTTATGAAGCGCCTCACCGTTTAAAAGAGACATTAACGGCCTTACATGATTCATTTGGAAATCGGGAAGCGGTGCTTGCTAGAGAACTCACGAAAAAGTTTGAAGAGTATATACGTGGAAGTTTAGAAGAATTATTAGACTGGGCAAAAAACAGTGAAATTCGTGGTGAATTTTGTATTATCATTGAAGGTACAGATGAAAATTTTGATGACGAAGACAATCAGTTTTGGCACACACTTAATGTAAATCAGCACGTTGAATATTATATTGAGCAAGGAATAATTCCGAAAGAGGCAATAAAAAAAGCTGCGAAGGATCGCGGCATGGGAAAAAGGGATGTTTATAAAATTTATCATACGGATAATGATGAAAAGAATTAATCCATTAATTTAAGGGTTAGCTATATTTTTAAGGGCTATTTATGCCCTTTACTCTGTTTTTATACTAAAGGCATTTTGTATCTCATCTAATAATTGTTTTGCCCCATCATGGCTTAGTACAATTTTCCCATTAGCAAGAACGACATTTTCATTTGATTGTTTACCGGTAATCATGCATGTTTTATTTTGTTTGTGCTTTTTTAATACAATTTTATCTTCTTCAACATATATTTCGAGTTCGTCCTTCTCTTCAATCCCAAGGGAACGACGGAGTTCGATTGGAATGACGACTCGACCAAGTTCATCGACCTTTCTTATAATTCCAGTGGATTTCATTCGATATCCCCTCTCGAAAATATAATAAATTTATAGAAAATTCATAAGTTTACTTTATATCAATTTTATAGTAACAATGTTCATAAAAACCGTCAAACATTTGCATTCATAGGGGTTTATGTCACTTTAATAATAAGCTTAGAAAGCCCTATTTAAAATTGGGAAGGTTGCATTTTTTTTATTATTTAGGTATATTTTTCCTATATAAGCGGTTAAAATAGGCTATTAATAGTTACAAATGGAAACTTGCTCTCGGACCGCAAACTGAGGGCTTTCTTTTACGAGATGGAAAGTAATAATTCTAAGGATAGACTTTCCTTAAGTGAAAAAGTTATACTACTGAATTATTTACCATAATAATTAGGCAAGTTTTCTTTAGTTCATAGAAACGAGGAGATAGCGATGGCTGAAAAGAAAACATTTTATATTACAACCCCAATTTATTATCCAAGCGGTAAGCTCCATATTGGAAATGCTTACTCAACGATTGCTTGTGATGTTGTAGCTCGTTATAAACGACTACAAGGCTACGATGTATTTTACTTAACAGGTTCCGACGAACACGGTCTAAAGATTGAGAAAAAAGCTCAGGAACTTGGCATGTCGCCACAAGAGTATGTTGATCAAATGGCAGAAGACATGAAAAGGTTATGGAAAAAGTTAGATATTTCCAACGATAAGTTCATCCGTACTACAGATAAAGAGCATGAAGAAGCGGTACAAAAAATCTTTGAGCAATTATTAGAACAAGGTGATATTTATTTAGGAGAGTACGAAGGTTGGTATTCTGTATCTGATGAGGAATATTTCACAGAGTCACAACTAGCAGAAGTTTATCGTGATGAAAATGGAAAAGTAATCGGCGGTAAAGCTCCAAGTGGTCATGAAGTTGAGCTTGTTAAAGAGGAAAGCTATTTCTTTAGAATGAGTAAATATGCAGATCGTCTGTTGAAATATTATGAAGAACATCCGGACTTCATTCAACCTGAGTCTCGAAAAAATGAGATGATTAATAACTTTATTAAACCAGGTTTAGAAGATTTAGCCGTTTCTCGGACATCATTTAATTGGGGTATCCCAGTTAAAAGCAATCCAAAACACGTTATTTACGTTTGGATTGATGCATTAGCAAACTATATTACTGCCCTAGGTTATGGTAGTGATGATGACTCTAAATTTAAGAAATATTGGCCAGCTGATGTTCATATGGTTGGAAAAGAAATCGTTCGCTTCCACACAATTTATTGGCCAATTATGTTAATGGCTTTAGGTTTGCCGTTACCGAAAAAGGTGTTTGGCCATGGTTGGTTATTAATGAAAGATGGAAAAATGTCGAAATCTAAAGGGAATGTTGTATATCCTGACATGCTTGTTGACCGTTATGGTCTAGATGCTGTTCGCTATTACTTAATGCGTGAAGTAAGTTTCGGAAGTGATGGTGTATTTACTCCAGAAGACTTTATTAACCGAATTAACTACGACTTAGCGAATGATTTAGGTAACTTATTAAACCGTACGGTAGCGATGATTACTCAATATTTTGAAGGGGTAATTCCTGCATATATGGGGTCTAATACAGAATTTGAAAAATCATTAGTACAAGCAAATAATGATGCTGTTCGTCAATATGAAGAAGCTATGGAGAAAATGGAATTCTCCGTTGCGTTATCTACTGTATGGCAAGTAATTGGCCGTGCAAATAAATTTATTGACGAAACAATGCCGTGGAAACTGGCGAAGGATGAAACAAAACGCGAAGAATTAGAAAGTGTTCTTGTTCACTTAGCAGAAACATTGCGTCGTGTTGCCATTTTACTACAACCATTCATTACTCGCGCACCGAAGAAAATTTTTGCCCAATTAAATATTCAAGATGAAAAACTTCATTCATGGGAAAGCTTGCAACAATTCGGTCAAATACCAGCAGGTACAAAAGTAGAAAAAGGCGAGCCTATTTTCCCACGTCTTGAACATGAAAAAGAGGTAGCATATATTCAAGAACAAATGAAAGCAAATGCACTAAAACTTGATAAAAAGAAAGAAGAAGTAGTAGAGGAAGAACAATTACCACAAATTACAATTGATGACTTTGCAAAAATTGATCTTCGTGTAGCAAAAGTTATTCAGTGTGAGCCGGTGAAAAAGGCAAATAAATTATTAAAACTTCAATTAGATTTAGGTTATGAAAAACGTCAGGTAGTTTCTGGTATTGCTGAGCACTATAAACCAGAAGAGTTAGTTGGACGTAAAGTTATTGTTATTACAAACTTAAAACCAGTTAAATTACGTGGGGAAATCTCAGAAGGAATGATTTTAGCTGGGGAGAAAGACGGCGTCTTGTCTTTAGCAACCGTTGCTGAAAACTTACCAATTGGAGCTAAAGTAAAATAAAAATATGAAATGAATTTAATAAAAGCTATCCCAAATAAACATTTCTACTCTGCGAATATTAAGTGTTGGAAAGGCTAGAAATATTGGGTGGGATAGCTTTATTTTTTTGGCTAAAAAGTAAATATTACGAATAAGAAGAAGGTTTGCTATCAAATTGTACTTGTTTTATTAACGCTTTGTAACAAAACTGAAATATATCTATGTTAAGGTGAGTAATCATAGAAAGCCTTCTTCTTTAAATAGAAAATACAGCAACATTAAAGGAGAAAGTGATATGTTATTTGATACCCATGCCCATATTAATGCAGAACAATTTGCAGATGATTTAGAAGAAGTATTGAAGAGGGCTGAGGATGCAGGTGTAACAAACATCGTTGTCGTCGGTTTTGACCGTCCGACAATAACAAAAGCAATGGAATTAGTTGATACATATGAAAATATATACGGTTGTATTGGCTGGCATCCAGTAGACGCAATTGATTGTCGTGACGAGGATTTACAATGGATTGAGGATCTTTGCAAACATCCAAAAATCGTTGCTTTAGGAGAAACAGGCTTAGATTATCATTGGGATAAGTCACCGAAGGAAGTTCAACATGAACTTTTCCGCAAACAAATTCGACTAGCAAAAAAATTAAAGCTTCCAATTATGATACATAACCGGGAAGCAACCGAAGATTGTATTCGAATTTTAAAAGAAGAACAGGCGGAAGAAGTAGGTGGCATTATGCACTGCTTTAGTGGCGATCCAGAAACAGCAATGGAAGTCATTAATATGAATTTCTATGTTTCTCTAGGCGGTCCTGTCACGTTTAAAAATGCGCAACAGCCAAAAGAAGTAGTAAAAGTTGTACCACTAGATAAATTATTAATTGAAACCGACTGTCCGTATTTAGCGCCTCATCCGTTCCGAGGTAAAAGAAATGAGCCAGCTTATGTCAAGTTAGTAGCGGAACAAATTGCTCAACTAAAAGGGCTCACGTTTGAAGAAATCGCAGAAATAACAACAAAAAATGCTAAAAAACTTTTCGGGATTAACTGACAAGATTCTTAGAAGATTCGACATAGAGGAACAAGTTTTTGCTCAAATCCCCTAACTCTAAAAAAAATATGTCGACAAAACGGACTTTTCAAAATAAATAGAATTATGTAATAATATAGTACAAATCTAGCAATCTTGTTTCCGAAAATTTGACATGCTGCTCATTCTCTTTTATACTCACTCCAAGATTAAAAGGAGGCAAACTCATGAATACCCAAAAAATGAAAGACCTTGCTCTTTCAGTTTCGAAAAGCAAGAAGAAACTGAGTATTATTGCCGCGACACTAACGGTAATAATGCTAGTAGCGGGTCTTCTCATCTACCAGGGGACGAAAAAAAGCATTACGCTCGTCGCTGATGGTGAAAAGAAAATTGTAAAAACCCATGCGAAAACAGTAGGAGAACTTTTAAAAGAATTCGAGATTACCCTTGGTGAACATGATCATTTAACACCAACAGAGGAAACTGAGCTAACGGAAAATATGGAGGTTAGCTGGAAGCCAGCAAGACAAATCACTTTAACTGTTGATGGCGAACAAAAAGAATATTGGACAATTGCAGATACAGTAGCGGAGTTTTTTGAGAGTAAGAATATAACGATTAAAGAACAAGATAAATTAAATGTAGCACTAGATACGGAGATAGAAAAGGATTTAGAAATTGTACTAGACGTTGCTTTTCAAGTCGTTGTCAATGACGGCGGCGAAGAAAAAGAACTTTGGTCTACCTCGACTACGGTCGGTGACTTTTTAGTCCAGCAAGGAATCGAGTTAAATGAACTTGATCGCATCGAGCCAGCAGTAGATAAAACTTTAGATGCAAATATGAAAATTAATATTGTCCGTGTTGAAAAGGTCACCGATGTAGTGGAAGAGCCAATAGAATTTGGAGTTGTGACTCAAAAAGATAATAGTTTACAATCCGGTAAAGAAAAAGTTATCCAAGAAGGTAAAGAAGGTCGTGTAAAAAAGACTTATGAAGTCGTTATAGAAAATGGCGAGGAAGTTTCTAAAACACTCGTATCGGAAGAAGTATTAGAAGATGCCCAAGACAAAGTAGTAGCTGTAGGGACGAAGAAAGTCGAACCAGTTTCCCGTGGAGAAGAAACAGGTAAAGAATTTTACGTAGAAGCTACAGCTTATACAGCTAGCTGTAATGGATGTTCTGGAAAAACGGCAACAGGTTTTGACCTTCGTGCGAATCCAGATGCCAAAGTAATTGCTGTTGACCCGAGTGTAATCCCACTAGGTACTAAAATATGGGTGGAAGGTTATGGCTACGCAGTTGCAGCAGATACTGGTGGTAGCATTAAAGGACATAAAATTGATGTATTCTTTCCTTCCAAATCCGAAGCTTATAGTTGGGGTCGAAAAAAGGTAAAGATTAAAATTCTAAAGTAAAAAATAAATAATTTAACTGAAATGCAGAGAAATTTTTTTCTCTGCATTTTACTTTTCTTTTAATCCATTGGATAATAAGAAAAGTGTACTATAGAGAAACTAAAAAATGAAAAGAATGTTTCTAATTAAATAGACGTAACGAGTACTAGTCAGGTTTCACTTTTGGAGGAAAAAATGAAAATAAAAGAAATTATCGTTGTTGAAGGTAAAGATGATACTGTTGCGATAAAACGGGCTGTGGAAGCTGATACGATCGAAACAAACGGCTCTGCAATAGATGAAAAGACAATCGAACAAATAAAATTAGCTGCCGAAGTACGCGGAGTCATTATTTTTACAGATCCAGATTTTCCAGGGGAAAAAATCCGCAAAACGATTATTGAGAAGGTCCCGAATTGTAAGCATGCCTTTTTACCAAAGGAACTTGCTAAACAGAAAAATGGTAAGAAAATTGGTGTTGAGCATGCAAAGCCAGAACATATTCGGAAAGCATTAAAGGAAGCCCATGTAATGGATATTGAGCCGCAAGAGTTGATAACTCAACAAGATTTAATTTATTACAGATTAGTCGGTGACCCAAATGCAAAAACACGAAGGGAAAAACTTGGAGACTTATTAAAAATTGGTTATACGAATGGTAAACAATTACATAAACGGTTACAAATGTTTCAAATTTCAAGAGAGTCATTTGTACAAGCGATGGAACAGATTTTTCAGGAGGAACAAATAAATGAATAAGGATATTGCTACCCCAATAAGAACGAAAGCAATCTTAGAAAAATATGGTTTTACATTTAAAAAATCTTTAGGGCAGAACTTTTTAATCGATACGAATATATTACGAAATATTGTTGAAAATGCAGAACTTACCGAATCAAGTGGAGCGGTCGAAATTGGACCAGGTATCGGCGCATTAACAGAACAACTAGCAAAAGCATGTAAGAAGGTTTTAGCTTTTGAAATCGATCAGCGGCTCATTCCTGTTTTAAAAGACACCTTATCTCCTTATCCGCACGTTACAATAATTAATCAAGACTTTTTAAAGGCAAATGTAAATGAAGTTTTAAAAGAGTATTTTACTGAGGAAGAGGAAATATCCATTGTAGCGAATTTACCTTATTATATTACAACTCCAATTATTATGAAGTGCTTGGAAGAAAAATTACCGTTTAAAAATATGGTTGTCATGATGCAAAAGGAAGTCGGTGATCGTATTGCAGCACAACCAGGTACAAAAAACTATGGATCATTAACAATTGCCATTCAATATTATACAACTGTAGAAATTGTTATGCATGTGCCGAGAACGGTATTCATCCCACAACCAAATGTTGACTCTGTTGTCATACGTTTACGGAAACGTGACCAACCAATTGTTCAAGTAAAGGATGAATCATTTTTCTTTAAAGTGGTTAAATCAAGTTTTGGACAACGGAGAAAGACAATCTTAAATAATTTAACTAACTCTTTAGACCAAGGTAAAGAAAAGAAGGAATTAATTGTTTCAAGTTTAGGTGTGGCAGGAATTGAACCTTCAAGACGAGGTGAAACATTAACAATTGAGGAATTTGCTAAATTAAGTGATGCATTATATGAACATTTTAATTAAAAACTTGTTTGGTCCTTTGATTATCAAAGTGACCAATTTTTTTGTCTTTTTTCAATGCTCTTCCTTTCACGAAATTTTAATTAGTTGCATAGCCTATAAAAGCCTGTGAATTTAAACTTGAGGTGAATGGGATGGAGATACAAGTTAATCAGATTGTAGGAAGGAAATCGTATAAATGTGATATTCCTTTTCGGGTTATACGTTTTTATCAGCATAATGGAGAAACTTATGCGCTATTATATGGGGAAGATATCCGACTAATTGCGGATGCTCCGATTCACGATTTAGTCGTTATAGATCAGCAAACTAAAAACCGCATCCTCGCACCTTATAGACAAATGGAGGAACAGTCTAATTATTTATTTCGACAAGAGCTTCAAAGTGTTAGAGAAAGAAAAGAACATGAAACAACTTTAGGATATCAATCAAATCTTAGATTATTCCAATTACCAGGAAAGGTTCTTCATATAGATGGCGATTCCAACTACTTAAAAAAATGCCTTGCATTATATAAAAAGTTAGGAGTACCTGTATATGGAGCCTTTTGTGAAGAGAAAGAAATGCCTTTACAAGTGCCATTACTTGTTGATCAAGTTCGTCCCGATATTTTAGTTATTACTGGTCATGATTCATATTCAAAACATAATGGAAAACAAAATGATATACATGCATACCGTCACTCAAAGGATTTTGTAATGACAGTTAAGGAAGTTAGAAAAAAATATCCGAATTTAGACCAACTCATCATTTTTGCAGGTGCTTGTCAATCTCATTTTGAATCATTAATAAATGCAGGTGCCAATTTTGCAAGTTCACCCCTTAGGGTAAACATTCATGCTTTAGATCCGGTCTACATTGTTTCAAAGTTAAGTTTTACGCCATTTACAGAACAAATTAATGTTTGGGATATTTTACGTAATACAATTACTAGGGAAAAGGGTATTGGAGGAGTGGAAACAAAGGGAGTATTACGGATGGGGATGCCTTATCACCCAAACCATAATGAATAAAATGTTTTTTGTAATAAAGGTTAACGTTTAAACGTTAACTGTTTTTTAAATTTAAGTTAAAAAAAGAATATTATACATAAATTAATAAAAATAGGAAAGCCTAAAAATGGTGAATAAAAGAAATAAAAATAATTTATTTTTTTGTTGACAAACAAATTTTAACCCTGTTATAATTTATTATTTTACCATTGACAGATTTTTGAATGTTTGCTATACTAATTCTTAGTGAGGTGTAGAAGATATGCCAAAAACATTGTCAGAAATCAAAAAAAGTCTTGATTGTAATTTAGGAAAGCGCCTTTTGTTAAGGGCAAATGGTGGACGTAAAAAGACCATCGAACGAACAGGAGTCCTTGCAGAAACGTATCCATCGGTATTCGTAATTGAATTAGATCAAGATGAAAATTCATTCGAACGTGTTTCCTACAGTTACGCTGACGTACTAACAGAAACTGTACAACTTACTTTTTATGAAGATAAACAAGAATTAGTGTAATAGTAGTTACAGTAAATTTAAATTACTATCTTTTCATTTTTAGAAAGTATGTACCGGTATCTTTTTGATACGGGTATTTTTTTGGAAAAAAAAACTAATTTTAAGGGCATTAATATACTATTTTTTAATCTTATTGTAAGTTTACGAATGGTTTATTACCCAATAGTTAAAACTAATAGTAGTCATGGCAAGGGAGGCGTTGTCCGATTGGGTAGAAGAGGAATAATGTCAGAAGAAATGAAAATTGAACTGGCAAAAGAGCTTGGTTTTTACGATGTTGTTCAAAAAGAAGGCTGGGGAGGCATTCGAGCAAAGGATGCCGGGAATATGGTAAAAAGAGCGATTGAAATCGCGCAACAGCAACTTGCGAACAACAACAAATAACTCTTCTGTGCTCCATATTACAAAAAAATGCCATGGCTGGCTGTCCTCATATAGAGGACAGTCTTAATTTTTGTTATTAAAAAAATACGTCCATACTTTAGTAATA
>NZ_JAACYS010000073.1 GCF_009996845.1 Pallidibacillus pasinlerensis
ATTAGATATCTATATTGACAAAATGTTAATCATATGTGAAGATTGTTAATCTGCATGATTTTTCTGAAATTAGCATTTATATATAATAGAATCATATTTATTTTTAATATGCCGCTTATTTTACAATACATGATACTCCTTGCAAATAAAATATAGATTGAAATATAAAATAAAGACGCCTGATAAAAATCAGGCGTCTGATGCATTTGCGGCAAGGACCGAACGACCACATCCATTCGTTTAGCTATTAAGCATATCCGTTGACTTACACAAATTAGCTCATCGTTCAATAAATATAACATTATTTTATAACAATAACAATAGCAAATGTTAACAATTAGTTTTTTCATCATTTAATAAGTACAAATTTACTTATAAACCTAAAAAATACTATTTTATTTACACTCATTTTTATAAAATTATCTCAAGGCACAAGCAGTTGGAATACAAATTCGCTGGCCCACTCTAAGGTAGTTCGGATCAACACTTGGATTGGCTTCAAGAATACTTTCTATCGTAACTCTGTATGTCTGAGAAATTTGATAAAGGGTATCTCCAGGCTGAATAATAATTGGTCGATGGTTTGGTGGGCATGCTGGTATACAGATGACTTGCCCCACTCTTAAATTATACGGATTAATTCCAGGATTGGCAGCCAAAATCTCTGCTACACTTTTATCTAACCTTAATGCAATATAAATTATTGTATCTCCAGATTCGATTGTATACGGATAATGCCCTCAGGACATTGACGGTAAAAATACATGATAACATTGCCCCTAATCATTGTTTTTTACAAATTATGCTTGAAATGGGCTATTGGTGTAATGATACGCTTGAAAAAACTGGCGTAAAAGATGTCCCTATACGTTAACCGGTTTGAATTTTTACAAATATAGATTATAATAAGAATAGAAACATACATATAATAAAAAAGACCGCTGGTGCGGCAACACCAGACGGCCCAAGTAAATAGTCGGTCCCTCAAAGGGGCTAGCTTGCAGGATAAAGTAATCGACCCTAACAAACGTTCGGACTCAAGGGTGGATTACTTTTTATTTATATTAGAAATAATTGACACAATCAAGCCAGCAAATGCAATCATTAGCATGAGCGCTTGAAAAGTCGTCATAGGCATCACCCCCTTTCGAACGGGGATAATGCTAACCACCCTTGAGATCACCGAACTATTTACTTATCTACAATTATACAACAATTACGAACGTATGGTCTATCCTCCTTTAATCCTTAATAAAAATGAAATATAGATTTAAAAAAGTGAAGGTGATAACAATAGAAGTGTTTACTGATCATCGATAAATAGAGTATAGAATCTCTTACTTATTGTTAAATTTATGATGATAAAGTAACAGTTTGGACTCCTAATACATATACGGCTAAACGTTTACAATTGTATGGACGAGAGTCGCCTTGGAAAAACAAATGATAGAGAAAAGTCATCTTTAATAATTAATACCTAGTCCCCACGAATACAAATGTACTCGTTTGTTTCCTCCTATCAATCCATCTAGATAATCCAATACATAGTGATAAAATGCTATGGACTTTCCAAATCTTAACCAAAATATAATGTCATGGTATCCCCACTTAAAATAAAAAAATCAACCTAGAAATTATTGAACTAGTTGCTGAAATTATTACCACAAATATGAACGTATTTCTAAAAAAAGACCGGTCAAGGTGTTCCAAACCTAAGACCGATCACCATTGATTGAACACCATAATAATTAACTGTCTCTAAACTTATATTACTAAACCCATCTAGTTGTAATCACTTTTTTACGAGTATAAAAGTTCAAGCTATCTTTTCCATTCGCATGAAGATCTCCATAGAAGGAGTCTTTCCAACCAGAGAATGGAAAAAATGCCATTGGTGCTGGTACACCGATATTCACTCCTAACATGCCAGCATCGATGTTTTCCCTGAAATAACGTACATTGCCTCCATCTTTAGTGAAAATACACGCCCCATTTGCAAAACGAGATTGGTTAGAAAGTGCTATAGCCTCATCTAAGTCTTTTACTCGAGCAATACATAGAACAGGTGCAAAAATCTCATCCTGCCAAATTTTCATTTCTGGTGTGACATGATCAAAAATAGTAGGTCCAACAAAGTACCCTGCCTGTTTTATCGCTTCGTCTTTTCTACCATCACGAATGAGTTTAGCTCCTTCTTTTACACCAGTTTCAATATAGTGTAATGTACGTTTTTTATGTTGATCACGGATAACAGGACCAAGGAAAATTCCTTCATCCAATCCATTGCCTATTTTTATATGATCAGCTTTTTGTTTTAATTGGGCGATAAACTCATTTGCAATTGATTCTTCTACTGCTACGACAGAAGCGGCCATGCAGCGTTCTCCAGCAGATCCAAATGCTGCATTTAGAATTTGTGTTGTTGCATTATCAAGATTTGCATCACGCAGAACAATAGAATGATTTTTAGCGCCTGCTAACGCTTGTACACGTTTGAGATTATCTGTAGCTCGTTTATACACGTACTCTGCTACCGGTTGTGATCCAACGAAAGATATTGCTGCTACATCTTTATGAACAACTAGACTATTGACAACATCATGGGCACCATGAACGATGTTAAAGACACCTGCTGGTAGACCTGCTTCTTCTAGTAATTCAGCTAAACGGTTGGCAAGGAGCGGTGTACGTTCTGAAGGCTTTAATACGAACGTATTTCCCGTTGCAATCGCCATTGGAAACATCCAGCATGGGACCATCATAGGGAAGTTAAATGGTGTAATACCACCAATAACGCCAATAGGATAACGGTACATTCCAGATTCAAGGTCTGTTGCAATGGACGAAAGCTGTTCACCCATCATTAATGAAGACGCCCCAGCGGCAAATTCTACATTTTCAATACCACGTTGTACTTCACCATAAGCTTCGTTATAATTTTTACCGTTTTCAATTGTAATCAATCGAGCAAGCTCTTCCCAATTTTCAACTAATAATTGCTGAAATTTAAATAAGATACGTGCTCTTCGTGGTACAGCTACATCTTTCCATTTTTCGAAAGCATCTTTTGCTGACTCTACAGCAAGTTCTACATCTGTCTCAGAGGAAATCGGTACATGTGCAATAACCTCTCCTGTTGCAGGATTGTATACCGGTTCTGTATTTTCTGAATTTGCATCTACCCATTTACCACCAATATAATTTTTTAATATTTTTACAGCCGTTTGTGTCATATAAATCCTCCTCGTCTTCATTAATAAGATATATCATTAAAAAACTATTTTTCTATGTTAATAAGGTCTGTTTCCAATCGATACACAATTTTTCTAGTAATTCAACTTGAACAATAACTCGTTCAATATAAGTGAAATAATAGCTTTCTTATTACTCACAGAAAAATACCTCTTTTAAAACTTTTATAATAAATTGAATATCATCATCTGTTGAGGATAATGGTGGACTTAGCGTTAGGATATTGTTATGTCCTGCTACGGTATCTCCATTTCTTCCAATAATTAAGCCTTTAGCCTTCGCTGCTGCAATTAATTTTGCTATTTTTTCATTGGAAACAGGCTTCTTCGTTTCTTTACCCTCAACAATTTCAATTCCTGCCAGCAAACCTAGTCCGCGAACATCTCCAACATTTGGATGGTTCTTTAATTCTTCTAATCCATTTAACAATTTTTTTCCTAATTCTTCTGAGCGTTTAAATAGATTTTCCCGTTCCATGATTTCAAGGTTTTTTAATGCAACTGCACAAGCTGCTGGGTTGCCTCCGAAAGTATTTACATGACGGAAATGATAGTTCTCCTCAGTTCCTTTAAATGCTTCATATATTTCTTTACGAATAGCTGTAATTGATAATGGCAAGTAAGCACTTGTTAATCCCTTTGCCATTGTAATGATATCCGGCTTAATATTAAAATGTTGATGTCCAAAGGCTTTACCTGTTCTACCAAACCCACAAATTACTTCATCAATGATCAATAAAACACCATGACGATTACAAATGCGCTCTACTTCTTGAACATACACTTCATGAGGAATAATTACCCCACCACCTGTTATTAATGGTTCCATAATTACTGCAGCAATTGTTTCTTTTTGCTCGAATTTTATCGTTTCTTCTATTTCTCTAGCTTTCAGTAAATTGTATTGTTCCACAGATATATTATCCGGTTTACGATAATGATCTGGTGGTGAAACATGTATGAAACCTGCAGAAAGTGGCTCATATTTATATTTCCTTAAGGATTGTCCAGTTGCCGATAAAGCTCCCATGGAACTTCCATGATATGCACGATAACGGGATATAATTTTATATCGATTCGGTTCACCATTTTGTTGATGATATTGACGAGCAATTTTGAATGCTACTTCATTCGCATCGGAACCACTATTGGAATAAAATATGACATATTCGTCATCAAGCATGGCATTAATTTTTTCTGCTAACTCTATCGCCGACTTATGACTGTTCGTCATCGGTGTATAGGCCAATTTTTTGATTTGTTCTGCAGCTACTTCAGCCAACTCTTCACGACCATAACCAACGTTAACACACCATAATCCTGACATTGCGTCAAGATAACGATTTCCTTTATAATCCGTAATCCAGGAACCTTCTCCCTTTTCAACAATCATCGGTGGAGCTTCTTCTTTATAAGGTGAAATATGATGCCAAACATACTTCCGATCTTTTTCAATAAGTGACAAACTTTCTCTTACTTGAACATTATCCATTACAATCTTCTCCCTTCAAATTTGTTTAACTAAACGTAAAACATACTTTTTGGATCTCTTGTTTCTTTCTTTATTAAATTAGTATTTAAAATATTTGACACCGCTTTCAACTACCGTCCATAATCAATTTATATTATTCAAAAATCAATTACATCTTACAAAATGTAAAATATTCAATTATTATTTTTTACAGTATGGAGGATGGTATATGGGGAAATTAAAGATTACAATTGCAGATATACTCAGACGAGACTTGTTTCAAAACGCTAAATTAATAGCTGGAGAAGGCGGAAAAAACAGGAAAGTAAAATGGACTCACATATTAGAAATGGAAGACTTTGACTCTTTTATTAATGGTGGTGAGTTAATACTAACCACTGGATCTAATCTCCAATTTGATTCCTCAGCAGGTATAGATCAATTAAAAAAATTAATCAAATACGAAGTAGCGGGAATTTGCATTGAATTAGGAACCCATATCAAAACAATCGATCCATCTATTATTGAATATGCCAATCAACATCAGTTCCCTATAATCGTCTTTACCTGTATTGTAAAATTTGTTGATATAACTCAAGACTTACATTCAATCATCGTGAATAGTCATCATGAAAAACTACATCATCTTCACAATTTATCAAATGAATTTAATCAATTATCGTTAGCTTCCAATGGCATCTTAAAAATTATCAAGAAGTTATATGATTATTTCGGAAAAACTATTTTTCTTATTACAGATGAGGAAAAAATTTATTATTACCCAATAAAATGTAAAGATATAGCAGCTAGTACTCTTTCAAAATCTAATGATGATAACCAACAAAATTCATATAACCATTTGTTTATCAATGGCGAAGTTTATACTATATTTCCAATAAAAGGTCTTGGATATTCTTGGGCGAATCTTTATATTCAGGAATCTATAGAAAATATTGACGATTTTTCTTTTTCTATTATTGATCGCGCTACTTTGGCTATAGCACAAATTCTATTACGTAACAGAACGATAGAAGAAAGAAAGCAAAACCAGGAAGAAATTCTTGTACAACAATTGTTACAAGGTAAAGAGTATGACACTTCGACGGCTTTAAAAATTTTGCCAACTCCAGCAGAAAATCTATATTATCGACTCATGGTTATTGAAAATAATTTGAAACCAAAAAACTTAAAAGATAATGAGTGGGAGGAAATCAAACTACAACAATCTATTATTTTGCGTTCTATCTTTAGGAAACATAGTTTTTTCCCTTCTATTTCTGTTACGAAACGTAAAATTGCTATAATTGCTTCTTTTTATAAAACTAGTTACGGTAATAAGAGTGACGTAAATTTATTCCAGAAAATCATTAAAGATATCAAAAATATAAATGAAGAAGATATATTTAATGGGAAAAATTTGTACATTAGTGTTAGTAGCCTGCAAAAGGACTATTCTCAAGTAACAAACTGTTATGGTGAAGCAAATGAAGTGCTAAGATTACAAAGACAAGGTATTTTAGATGTTGTTTTTTTCGATGATATTGGCATATATCGACTATTGACGAAATTGAATCCGAAAGATTTGGAAAACTATTGTTTACATTATTTGGAACCTCTCCTTCAACATGACGATCTATTGTTAACCCTTACCGTTTATCTTGAAACGATGGGTTCGAAAAAAGAGACCTCAGATCGTCTTTCGATAGTTAGGCAAACACTTTATCATCGGTTAGACAAAATCGAGGAATTGCTTGGTCATGATTTTATGGAACCGATAAAAAGACAAGCAATAGAAATGGCAATACATGCTTATAAACTATTAAATAAAAACCAAAAAGAAAAATCCTTTATTGAAAAATACAACAAGTAAACTTCTAATGTTTGAGCAGATGATATTCCAGAGTTTAAAATTTTTTACATTTCGTAAAAAAAGAACAATAAATTTTTTTACAATTAGACTAATGAATTTTAATAAGTAATTGTGTACCCTAATTAAAGTTCATATTTTTTTGAAAATTGCCAATTGAAAGCGCTTAAAAAAGGAGGGGGTTCTATGAGCAATCAACAAGGAGAACTTAAGTCAGATTTAAAGATTAGACATATTAGTATGATTTCCATAGCTGGTGTCATTGGAGCAGGATTATTCATTGGTAGTGGGGCAGTAATTAATTCCGTTGGTCCAGGATCAATTTTATCTTATACTCTTGCAGGGCTTATCGTTGTTTTAGTAATGAGAATGCTCGGAGAGATGGCTGCTGCCCGACCAACAAGTGGATCCTTTTCAAACTATGCGAGTGAAGCCATTGGGCCATGGGCAGGTTATACGATTGGTTGGTTATATTGGTTTTTTTGGACAGTCGTTATTGCGATAGAAGCTGTTGCAGGTGCAGCCATTATTCAATACTGGCTCCCAGACTTTCCTGTATGGCTTATGGCCTTGATTTTAACGGTATCTCTTACAATGACGAACTTATTTTCGGTTAAATCCTTTGGTGAATTTGAATACTGGTTTGCACTAATTAAAGTAGCAGCTATTGTCTTATTCTTGATTCTTGGGCTATCTGTAATTATTGGAATATACCCTGGAATTGCATCACCTGAGGTTTCAAACCTTCTTGGAAATGGAGGTTTTTTCCCAACTGGTATAAGTTCCGTTTTAATCGGGATCACGGTTGTGATATTTTCTTTTATGGGTACGGAAATAGTTGCCATCGCAGCAGGTGAATCGGAACAGCCGGAAAAATCCGTACGAATTGCGACCAATAGTGTTGTTTGGAGAATTCTCATTTTTTATATTGGTTCTATTGCCATTGTAGTTACTTTACTACCATGGGATTCAGCAAATATATTAGTTAGTCCTTTTGTTGCAGTGCTCGATTATATTGGAATACCTGCTGCAGCACAGATTATGAATTTCGTTGTATTAACAGCAGTTCTTTCATGTTTAAATTCAGCACTATATGCCAATTCCAGAATGCTTTATGGTATGGCCCAAAAAGGTGAAGCACCAAAATCTTTTCTAAAATTAAGTAAGAATGGTGTTCCAGTTCGAGCAATATTATTTAGTACTGCTTTTTCTTATATTGCTGTGATTTTTAGCTACATTTCACCAGACAAGCTCTTTTTATTCCTAGTCAATTCATCAGGTGCGGTGGCCATTTTAGTTTATCTCGTTATAGCATTCTCTCAATTACGTATGCGGAGAAAACTTGAAGTTGAGGATCCAGAAGCATTAAAAATTAAAATGTGGTTATATCCATATTCCACATATGCCACAATTATATTTATAACCGGTATTTATATTGCGATGTTCTTCATTGAATCATTAAGATCACAAGCCATACTTACAACTATTGTCGCTGTTTTGACAGTTGGATCGTATTTCTTGTTTATCAACAATAAAAATAGCAAAGTAGAAAGTAAAGAAAATGTAAGTTAAGTAGTTATAAAGCTTAATTTGAGTAAATCGTATTAACATCTTTTTTAAAATGTTAACAAGTTCTTTATTATCTTACATGATACATAAAGAACTTGTTTTTTCCTTATGTACCCAAAAACTTTAACCCTCTCCGTTTTAAAACTTGACCAATTTTGTCCAAACAATTTTATTACATAATGAATCCAGCAACAGAAGACACATTAATAATATGCCAAGCCTGAGTATTGTCATTAATCAAAGTTATAAAAGATCCTTAATAAGACAAATAGGTCAAAACACAAAAAATGATCTAGATTGAGTTCAATCGCATAAAGAACCTAATCTAGATCATTACCTAAAAAATATTTAACCTATCTTTTGGATGCATCACACATCTTGTACTTCTAACTAATTTACTAATTCCAGTTTCCCTTCTTCAATTCGATATACACGATCACAGTATGAAAGCATTCTTTCATCATGTGTTACCATAATCGCTGCTTTGTTTCGGTTTTTGACTACCTTTGCAATCAATTCAACTACATCAAATGCTCTTTTACTATCTAAACTAGCAGTCGGCTCATCTGCTAAGATAACATCTGGATCATTCATAAAGGCACGTGCAATTGCAACACGTTGACGCTCTCCTCCGGAAAGATGTTCAGGGAATTTCTTGATTTTACTTTCTAAACCTACTTCTCTTAATAAATCTTTAGCAAACATTTTGTCCCTATTCGTAATTTTACCCTTCATTTTCTTAACAACAAGTAATTGATCAAGAACATTTAAATAAGGAATTAAATTAGATGTTTGCAAAATGAAACCAATTTGTTCTAAGCGTAATTGAGCAATTTGCTTTTCTGTTAATTGGCTAAGTTTAATATTATTAATAGAAACTTCTCCACTTGAAGCTTGTAAAAGAGCACCTGCAATTGAGAGGAAGGTACTTTTACCTGAACCTGAAGGACCAATCACAGCTACTAATTCACCAGGTTTTACATGTAATGAGATATTATCTAATATCTGAACTTTTGTATTAGCTCCATCTTGATAGTGTTTCGATACATTTTCAAAAATAATTCCACTCATTATTCAACCCTCCCAATCGCTTGTAACGGATCAATTTTTGTTATTTGACGTACAGAAATTAGTGAACTTAAGATTGATACTGCTAATAGAACAATTGCATAAGTGAATATTAACTTAGGATCCATTAAAAACGGCATACCTGAAGGTAGTATAGCTGCTGTTCCATAGGTTAAGAAAACACCTATTCCAATACTAATAATTGTTAAAATGGTAATTTGTGAAACGATTGCACCTGTTAAAAATCGATTGCTAGCTCCAATCGCCTTCATTACACCAAATTGGTTTGTATTTTGTAAGGTTAAAACATAGAAAAACACGCCTATTACAAATGCTGAAATAACAAGTAAGAAACCAAGCATCATCATGATAGTTCCATTCTCAGCTGTATAACCAGGTAATCCTTTAATTGCTTCATTTTTAGTAGCAATTTCTATTCCATCAAATTTACTTTCAAGCTTGTCCGATTCAATGGAATCACCTTGTAACATTATGGCATTTACAGGTGATTCAATGCCCATATCGGAACCTGGAGCAGCAAAATTAAGACTACGCCATTGATCGATATTTATAAAGACTGAAGGCAAATGGTTAAATGTCTCTCCTTCAGTAAATCCAATTACTTCAATAGTATCAAGCGTTCCCTCAATTTCTAATCGATCTCCAATTTCAATACCTTGCTCTTTTAATGAAGAGTTAACAATAACTTGAAAATCTTCACCATCTATTAAAGAGTGACCTTCGGTAATTTCTGGTTCTAAGAATGAACCTGGTTGAACTCCTAGAATTGATACGTCAATCTTTTCACTGTCTGACTCTTTTCCTTCTTCCAACACAACTGCAACAAGACTTCCTATGGGTGCAGCATTTTCGACATTATTTTGTGCTTTTAATTCCTCAACTAAACTTTCTGATATCACGGAACGAGACATGGAATGACGAGAACCTTCTTCAAAAACAACATATTCCGCATCCATATTCTTCAAGCTCGCAGCAACTAATGAAGAAAGCCCATTTCCAAGACCAGATAAAATAAATACAAGCCATGAAATTAATACTAAGATCATTGCAATCATAAAAAATCTTAATTTTGAATGTGTTAATTCTCTAATTGCAAGAAACATGATGAATCTCCTCTCTCTATTTAACTAATGACGAACAAAAAACTATCAAGGTTGAAATTTAGGAATCCAAAACTAATTTCACTTCCTTTTTTTAAGAATAATGTTTACAAGAATAAGAATACGATTCGAATATGAACACGTTGTTAACAAAGTTGATAAATATATTATCAATTTTCATTTATAAAATTTATATTTCAGAGCTTGATGAAAAAAGATAGCCTTTAAACGTGAATTTTTATGCTATAGGTAGGGTAAATGTAACCACAGTTCCTTGGCCTAATTTACTTTGTATCTCGATCTCAGCATCATGTAAATCCAAAATAGACTTTACAATCGACAGTCCAAGACCTGCTCCGGTTTTATTCGTGCGTGCTTCATCCACCTTATAAAATCTCCTCCAAATTAATTGTAAATGTTCTTCCGGAATTCCTTCTCCATAGTCTTGGATCTTTACTTTTACAAATTGACCTTCCCTAACAAGAGTTATAGTTATCAGGCCGCCCTTTTTTGAAAATTGAACAGCGTTTTGCAAAAGGTTAATAAATACTTGCTCTATGCGTTCTTTATCTGCATAAACATCGTACTTTTGATCTGAATGAAAGCTGATCTCCAAATCTTTTCTTGCAAGATGAGGCTCAAACTTATGAATAATATTATTTACTTGAGCTGTTAAATCGTATTCGGTGCGATAGATTCGAACATGTCCTTCTTCCATTTGATTTATATCTAAGGTATCATTTACAAGTTTAATCATTCTTTCTGTTTCATCTTTCATTAAGGAAAGGTAATGGGGTCTACGGTGTTCTGGTATCGTTCCATCCATTAAAGCAATGATAAATCCTTTTATTGAGGTTAATGGAGAACGTAATTCATGGGATATAGTAGAGATAAACTGTTTACGCCTAGTTTCCAACTGATCAAGTTCTTTAGACATATAATTAAAAGATTTCGCTAATTGTCCAATCTCATCTGAAGATTGATATTGAACAGATTTAGAAAAATCCCCCTTGGCATATTTTTTGGCGATATCATTCATTTCACGTAATGGTGCCGTAATTTTTCTAGAAATGAACCATAGAACAATCCCCGCAAAAGCAAGTGAAATTATAAAGGTAAGTATAATCATGACGATTACTTGTATATACTCATGGGTTAAATCGTGAAATACCATAACCATAATCGGTGTTTTTACCCCATTCAAGCTTGTTGATAGTTTAGCTGCCACTGTATATTGGAGTTGTCCATTTTTAAAACCACCCTCTGTTACTTTTAGCCCTGTTGTTGCTTTGTTAATAATTTCATTTGAAATCCCAATTTTATGATTGGTTTGATGTGGATCTGGTCCAAAAATTTGCTTACTTTCTTCATCCACTATATAAATAAAATAACCTGGTTGATGTAAGGAATAGCTTAGATTTTTAATGGCTTCATAATCCTGCGAATTGAGATTATTCAAGTTTTGCAGTTGTTCTTCTAGTTGAGCATAATGATGACTGAATATAGACTCATATTCTTTGTACAGATTTACATGAAATAAATAAAAGAAGACTCCAATAAATAATAATAGTGAAGTTACAATAATAAATGAATAGCTTAGAAACAATCTTGAAAAAATTGTCTTTCTTTTAAACATTTTTCTTCTCCTCAAATCGATAACCCACGCCACGGATTGTAGTTACGGACCACTTGGCACCATGGGTACTTAGTTTGTCTCGAATACGTTTTATGTGTACATCAACGGTGCGAGGATCTCCTTCATAATCATAACCCCAAATTTTATCTAATAGTTGTCGTCTTGAAAGTACTTGATTCGAATTGAGTGCCAAAAAATATAATAGTTCCATTTCTCTTGGAGCCATTAATACTTGTTTTCCACCGATTAACACACGGTATTCCTTTAAATTGATGACGATATTATCAAATTGAAGTATATCTGTAACATTATTTGATAAGATTGTTCTTCTTATGACAGTCTTTACTCTTGCAATCAATTCATTTGGATCAAAGGGTTTAACAATATAATCATCTGCACCAATTTCTAACCCATTAACAATATCATACGTTTCACCTTTTCCTGTAAGCATAATGATAGGGATCTTTTTATCTTCCATACGAATAATTTTACAAACTTCCCAACCATTGATTTTTGGTAACATAAGATCAAGAATAATACAGTCAGGTGATTCATTATAAAATTTTTCTAGACCTTCTTCACCATCAAACGCTGTAATGGAAGAAAAGCCTACTTTCTCAATATATAGTTGAATCAGTTCTGCAATATTTGCATCATCTTCAATGGTTAAAACTTTTATTGGTTTTTTCATAGATCTCACTCCTCACCCTAATTTTCTCACATTTATATGAATAAAATGTTAACTTTTTCAAGAAATTCAGTCTTTGTAAGATAACATGCATCAGAAAAGAACCTTATTATACTAGGGCACAAACAAACCCTCACTCCAATTGGAATGAGGGTTATTATTATAGTATCAAATATTGAATTCTGAATAAATTTATTTTGCAGCTATTGCACCATCAATACGGTATTGGGAGCCACTAATAAATTCACTTTCGTCAGAAGCTATGAATAGTACTAAATTAGCGATATCTTGTGATTCAGCATAGCGACCCATAGGAATAAATCTACTATAACAACTTTTCCTCCTTTACGAAGGAATGTTTCAGCGGTTACTTTACCAATACCACCTGCTCCACCTGTGATAATTGCAACTTTGTTTTTAATCTTCTTGTCATAGCAAATTCCTCCTCTTATGTATCTGCTTACATTTTTATTATATCTGGATTTTCTAGTAAAAGATGTGCTAACTTTGAACGCTTTGTGAAATGTTTCACGTAAATTAAAAACTAGTTGATAAAATGATAAATAAGTCTTCTAAATGTAGGAGACTTATTTATCCAATTACAAATAAGACTATTAAGCTTTTAATTTTTCCGTAAACCTACATTTCGGGAAATTACTACATCCCTTGAATTCACCATATTTTCCTTTACGAATTTGTAAAGTCCCACCACATTTCGGACAAATATTTTGTTCAATTTTTTTCTTTTCCAGAAATTTTTTCGATTTAATATTTTGTACATGGGTTTTGGCAATCTCATTTTTATCCTCTTTTTCAAAATGTTCCAGTGATTGTAATTTTTTGACGACTGTCTCAACTTTTGCTTTATTAATAACTGGTTCACGGTATTGCTCTAATGTTTTTCTTAAATTTTTTATATAGATGATTTGTGCTTCGTCAGTTTTAATATCTGTTTTAAAATTTGCTTGACTTGAAAATAGAATTATAGAATGTGTGGTTAAGTTGTTATATCCATCACCTAACCATTCATTTAAATATTTGATATGTCCTTTATTTTGCCAAATTGGATTTAAAAACTTAGATTTCTTCTGGTAGATAACTTGTGTCCAATATTTTTGTTTTGCATCTCCAAATATCCAACCTGAATAACTTTTCGTTTCCAGCACAAAGATGCCGTATTCAGAAACTATGACGTGATCGATTTGTGAATACGTCCCATCTTTTTTCGGTATGTATAAATCATGGAAGGAAAAATATGTATTTGGATTTGCTTTTTCTAGTTTTTCTATTTCTCTTTTAACAGCTTTTTCACCAGCATTTCCAATCCATTTTGGTAAATTCCTATTAACCCATCTGATAAATATTCCTACAACAATCAAAGTTAATATTGTTTCTATCAACTTTCCCTCTCCTTTATTTGTTAGTCTATTTATCCTATGCATTTATTACTACTGTAAACTAATTTTATTAACAATGGAATATCATAGAAATCGCATTATTAAAAAATTTATGAAAAAAACAATTTAATATTCTCAACTTTCGTGCCTTTTATGTTTTTGAATATGATGTATTTTAACATGTATTCTGTGGTATTGTTGTGTGACTGGTGCCTCATCCATTTGTTCAAATGGTTAATCTTTTTTGTTTTTTAATAAAAAAGGACATTCCTCGTTCCTATTTCAATATAGAAACACCGGACCTGTCCCTCTGTACCAACTATTCTATTAATTCGACTGAAAGTGTATTGATTTGAGCGGGGTTTGATTCCCTAATTACACCATCGAACTCCACTTTTATTTTATCACCAACTTGAAATGTTTCATCCTTGTTAACAGATAAGTCAACAAATACATCTCCTTCTGGATTTCCTTCTACTAACACTGCAGATACAATGGCAGTGTCACCGTTAATTTCTTTTATTGTACCTATAAATGTAAGATTGTCTTTGTCAACACTACTCGTATCATTTTTACCATCATTAGAATTTCCGCAGCCGATCAACGTAAATAATAAAAGGATGACAAACATTGAAAATAATTTTTTCATTTTTCCATTTTTCCTCCGTTATAAACTTACTCCTCATATTTATGTATATATTTTTTTACATTCATTGTTTTAAAAAGAATTGCTAAAATGATTGCGGAAACTCCTAGTAAGATAAATAAAATTCCATTTAATATATATTCTGATTCATCAGATAAAAATAATTTTATTAAAAAAATAACAAAGATTGATGAACCACATAAAATTAGCAAGAGGTTCAAAAATATATTAATAAACTTAGTAAATGGTCGCACTTTGTTCCCTCGTTTCTATTTAGAATAAACTTTTTCAATAAAACGAAAACCATACCGAAATGTATGGTCCTATTTTTATAACATTAATAAATCATATAGTTCGTTAAATAGAGTGATGAAGAAAGTTGTTACGCCAATACCAGCAACTATCGTAATTGCGGAATATGTTTGTAATTTTCTTTTCGAAATTTCATCTCTTTTATATGCGATATTATAAACCTTAATCAAAGCAAAAACAGTAATAAAGATAATGAGTACAATAAAGAAGTTTAATAGTAGCATAAAAGCCCTCCCTATTTTATAGTTTTCCAATTTATGTAAAACAAATTGTTGTATGCTTGTTTCCTACTTAATATACGATTCTCAAACTGGAAAAGTTTCATATTTTGTACATATTTTTTAAAAAAACATAAAAAGCGACAAGACTTTTCATCCTGCCGCTAAATTCATCTAATATTTTATAATAATGCTTGCACTTCTATTTCCGTTCGGCAACCCGAACATGAAATTGTTAAATCTTTTCCCTTCCCTTCTACTTCAAGTGGACTATTGCATGTGCTACATTTTACATCCGCATAATCAAAGTATTTTTGTACATACCAATCTTGTAATCCAGCTTTCATTCCACAATAATCACAGTTTAATATATAAGAACCATCATGTTTCGTACTAATTCTGCGAACACTTTTACATGAGGGACATTGATCCCACGACGTCACATATTGAGTAAATGTATAGGAAGGCCGGAAACTAACAATTTGTTTTGACTCTTTGTTGGTAATCAGTTTTGCTTCTTTTAAATTTAGAAAACTTGTAAAAATTTCTATCGTTTGTTTTGAAACGAGTCGGCATTTAAAAAATGGTTGTTTTGTTGACGATTCATAATTTGACTCAACTTGGGGTGTTCCAACCCATAAAATTTCTTCATTAATTTGGATAAAAGGCATTACTACGTCTTTTTGAATTAGGCCATATTTTTGTAGTTGAATTTCTGCATTATTCAGAGTAATGAATTGAATATCTACTTTATTTTCCAATCTTTTCAACGCTTGCCATATGTGTTGATTAAGTTTTGCTGGATTTGTTGCTGATATTGTGATTTTTTTGGCATGTTCTATATCTTGTAACAATGGTTCTAGAATATTTTCTTCATACCATTGCAAATTTGGATGTGATTTTTTATCAACAATTTGTGAAAAGGCATGCCGCGTATAAGATTGACCACTTTTTTCTAAATGATAGATTAATTGTTGTACCGTTTTATTTTTCGACGTTCTAGAGGAAATATATTTTTTGTCAACGATATTAATAAATTTACCCCGTGCCCGTGTAA
>NZ_JAACYS010000074.1 GCF_009996845.1 Pallidibacillus pasinlerensis
ATACTCATACTAAATGTCGTAAACCTTTACACATAACGAAAAAAATACCAATTGTAAAATTGGCATCCAGTTCTAAATCTTTTAAGACTCTATAAATTTTTTAATGCATATCTTTTTATTCCGTTTTGCTTCTTTAAACGTTAAAAGTTGGGACAAGGGACCTGTCCCCATAGCCATCCGATTTAAAATCTTCCCAGCCTTCTTTACCGGTCGAAGCCCAAGTGACAAAGAAGCCCTCCTTCCGCAAATGATCACTTAAAATGCGCGCGATTGACGCATCATCTTCAACGATTAAAATTTTTTCCTTATTATCCATACCCTGTCCCTCTTTCACTTTTGATTATAAAAGGTTTATATAATGACCTTTGATTTCTTTATTTTCATTTAATAATTAGTTAATGAACAGTTTATAATTGTTGTAATGAACATACCGCGTTTTATTACTTACCCTTGGCTTGATAGTAAACGATATGGATGGATGTTGACAACGATAAAATTAGTTTGAAGGAAAATGATGAAGAGAGACGAGTGAGGATGTTTAATCACGATATAGAATCTTAAAACATTTTTCTTTAAAAACAAATATGGACACCGCTTTCTAATATACGGTGTCCTTTTCAATCTATTAATATTTAAAAGATTTTAACACTAAGGCTTCAAAATATTAAATTTTTATAAAAAGCTACTTAACCAGTAACCTATTGCTGATCCAGCATAGTTACCAATAATATAACCTAAAGTTCCTACAAGCAATATCGGTCCTACAAGTTTTGTCCATCCCTTTGAAATGGCCATAGCCGCAGCTGTTGTCGGACCTCCAATATTCGCATTACTTGCAAGGATAATTTCTTCCAATGAAAACTTAGTCACTTTACCAACACCAAAGGATATTAATGAATACCATGGTGGTTACAAATATAAAGATTAGTGGTGCATTTTGTAAAATCAATGGTAGTGATGTAAGAACACCAATCACGACGAAGAAAATATAAATCAAGTACGTTCCAATTTCTTGTGCTCCATTAATATTCTCAAAATTCTTAGGGAAAATTGTAACGAAAATCATCGTTAGTGTTGTTAACATTAAATAGTTATCGCCAAAAATTCCATTTAAAATGTTTAAAAATACATTTACATTTTCTCCTGAAGGAATTAAATTATAAAAAAATCCAGCAATCGTAAAGGACAATGCTACAATAGCAAAGGCTGTTCCTACCGCTTTACCAATATCTAATAATGAGATGTCCTTCCGCTCCCAATATGAAGCAGCTAGGAATCAATATTAACACGAGAAAATAAATGGCCATTAACATATTATCCGCAACAGCAGTAGCTGAAACAAGATCCCCCGGTGTTTCAAACTTCGCTGACATTGCTGCAAAGTTTACTCCTCCTCCGATGTATGAACCAGTGATCATCGCAGATATTTTTTCTAAATCAGGAATATATTCTTTCAATGCAAAGAATGCGATGATTGCACCTGCTACTGTACCAATTGAACTAATTAAAAATATTACTAGAAGTCAACCACTTTCATTCCATATCTTTAATATATTTGAACGAAACAATAGTAATGGAATAGCTAGTGGTACAACATATGTCCAAACCGTATCATAAACTGGAGATTCCGTTGGGATAATATTAAAGTTGGCTAATAACATTGCCCCAACAAGAGCAATGATCGCTCCGGAAATTCTAGATGCCCATTTGTATTTTTGCTCTAAATAAATACTAATTGCTGCCCAACCGGCTAAAAATCCCCATAATAGCCAAGTATCATCCGGCTGAATAAGTGTATTCATATTCCATCCCCCATTTGTTCATTTATTAATAACTTCAAATTAATTAACATCCTTTATTAACCATGAATCAAAATTTAATGAATAGATTTGTCTCGGTCTGCCACGGTGGGCTGGTTGTTCCTGACCTGTAACCGCTGCCAATTCTGCCTGTTCTAATTTATTTAAAAGCCTTCTTGCGCTTCGAAGAGTAATGCCTAATCCACTTGCTAATTCATTTGCGTTTACGGTAGTTTTGCCATGAACATCGAAAAAGGATAACAAACGATTGATTGTTGAGACACTTACATTTGCTTTTTCAGCAAGGTCTAAAAGCTGTTTATTATCGTTACGTAAAGAATAGCTAATTGGAGATGTCCCCCTTGTCGGACCATAAATTTCTCCATTTTCATCGTATATGTAATAATTCGTGTTCGTCTTTTTCGCTTTTTTCAATGCCTCGCGTGCGTGTAACTCCGCTTCATTTGCAGTTTTTCCTATTCCTATCCCCATATTAGCCCGCATATCTGTTTGTTGAAAAATATCATTAAGCAACTTATTTTCAGTTGAATCTTTTTGTCCTAATTTTAACGCTCCTCGAGTCGTAATAAATTTCAATTCACGACGATCGGTCCATTTAATAATCGATTGAGACTTTTCTCCATAATCTACAAAAATATGTTTGAGAGCTAGTAACCTACGTTCTAACTGGTAGTCTGTTAAATGATCCTGTTTAAAAATATGTTCCAAATCAATAATGCCTATTGCAATTTGAGATTCTTGTTCACGCAGACTTCGAGCTGTAGCCAAAATTAGTTGTAGGCGGTTTCTAATTGTGCTCCGTGTCGGAATGATCCGTAGTGCAGGCACACCTAATTTGACCAATTTTTCATAAACAGACCCGACACAAGTAATTGCGACTTGAATTTGTTCGTTTTTCCATAATTCGTAATGGAAACGAACCATATTTTCTAAATCATACTTGTCCTGATCATCATAATAATAAGTTTTGTGCACTTTAATTTCTAATTCACTTAAACTTTCTTCAACTTCATATTTTTGTAGATTATCAATACTCATTTTTAATGATTGGTATTGTAAATTAAATTTTGGATCCACTGTTAGTTTAAAAAGAACCCGATATAAAGCTGTTCCTTCAAAAGGAATGTAAAACATAGGTTTGTTAATTTTTAAATGTCTGTTTACTATGTGATAAGGTAATGATCCAGCAAACAGGATAATTTCATATGCTTCTTCATATTCTTTTACAATTTTTATCACTTCATTTTCGTATAAATAAGTTAGATAAATTAAATGTAGCTCTGGATATTCTTCGGCAACTTCCATTACTACCTTTTCTATATCATATGGCCCTATAGCAAGCACTCGAATTTTCATTTAGCACACTCCACTAAAATTCCTTTTAAACTCGAGCTCTAAAATCCCTCCATATATTGCGTCATTACCTGTCTTCATTCCCCAATTTTGATTACCAAAATCATAGTGCCACCATTCCTCATCAAAATTCGTAAAACCAACGTTTTCCATAACTTCCTTTAAAATTCTACGGTTCTCTCTAATCACTTTTTCTTCCTCATTTGGATACATTATCTCTTCAAAATAATTCGTTCTTGACTTTTTTGAAAAATCGTCAAAACCTGTACCCATGTTTAAAAAGCCTTCATCTGTTACAATCGTCAAATCAATGGCTCCACCTGTTAGATGATTTGAAGGACGATTTTTATCTACCGATGGATAGTCTACATATTTTGCCAATTCGTTGTTGAGCTTTTCACCAGTAAGTCCTTTTTCTTGTAGTTCCTTTTTCAAGTTTTCATATAGTGCCATTTGTACTCTAAAAGGACGCCAGCCATCAAAAACAAGAAAATAATAGTTTTCTGGTAAAGAGTTTGCTGCTTTTAATAAGCGTTCGACAGCTCCTTCTCTAAGATAACAATCATTGATTGCACCAGGAATATCCTTTTCATAATAGTATGGTTTTAATAATATTTTTTTTGATATTCCAGATAAGGAGATAAGTTTTTCGTGATTTTCATTAATCGGCACATTCTCTTTTAATATATTAATCGATTGTCAACTCCCTTCTGAATGATAAAAGATGGAAATTAAAATTTCTATCTTTTATATTATATAAATTTTTAGAATACTCTATTTATATAATATCTTAACCGAATATTTACCGTCAACGTCCGTAAATAGACCGAAAATATAAATAAAGTTCCTACTATATAAAACACTAATAATAATGGACGCATTTTTTATGAGTGTTTAATCGATATGCCCAATTTACCACTACCTCTTTACCTTTTAAGGGTTTCATCCATGTATTAGCAAGCTTTTTTGAGAAATGATATTCCCATTCTCAATATATACACGAGGTACACGTTTTCCAATAAGACAAGACGTTTCATAATGAATCGTATTCATTATCTTCGCTACTTCACCAATGGAAATATACCCTTCCTTAGGATCACCAAAAATCGTAATAATATCATCGATTGTCACATTTTCTATGTGGCTAACATCAATCATTGATTGATCCATGCAGACTCGACCAACAATCGGTGCTCTTTTTTGCTTGATAGTAACATAACCTTTATTTGATAAGGAACGAGATAATCCATCGGCATATCCGATAGGCATTGTGGCGATTAATGCTTTCTCTTTCGGAGCATATGTACATCCATAACTAATTGGTTCATTTGCTTTCACAGTTTTAAGATAAACTGGTTTTGTTTTAAAAGTCATGGCTGGTCGTAAAGAAATGAACGATTCCAAGTGCTCTTCTGGATACAAGCCATATAAACTAACGCCTACCCGGACCATATCTAGATGCATTTCACGGTATTGAATCGTTGCAGCACTATTACAGCAATGGGTAATCGGAATATGAACACCATTATTTTCTAAATACGTAACAATTTCCATAAATTTATTGAATTGCTTATTCGTATACGTAGCATCATGATTATTGGCATCAGCAAAATGAGTATAGATGCCTTCTAAATAAACATAATCCGATTTAATTTTTTGTACAAAGGCGTATGCTTTCTCCCGATTTTGAATCCCAATTCTATGCATTCCGCTATCAATTTTTAAATGAATGTTAACCGTAACTTTTAACGTTTCTGCCACTTCTTGTATTTTTTCAATCACTTCCTCTGTAAAAACGGTTAACGATATGCGTTCTTCAATTGCTGTTTTTACGGACTCAGGAGGTGTATACCCTAAAACTAAAATAGGTGCATCAATTCCAGCTCTTCGTAAAATTAATGCCTCATCTAATATGGCGACTGCTATATAATCTGCACCTGCTTTAATCGCGGATTTAGCAACTTCCACACTACCATGTCCGTACCCATCCGCTTTAACAACAGCCATCAATTTCGTATTGTTCTAGATATAACTTTTAAATGTCGCTACATTATATTGAATAGCATCTAATGAAATTTCTGCCCAAGCTGTTCGATAACTTCCAAACTTCATGCATTTCACCCCTTTGTTGAATGGAAAAAGGGCTGCTAGGAATCAGCCCTTAAAACTGTATTTAAACTGTTACTTGAAGTCTTATTGCTTCTTCAACTGGAACGTATTCATAACCAAGATCGTCTGCGACAGCTTTATTTGTTACTTTACCAGCAATCACATTTACACCGGTTTTAATTGGTGCACTTGTTTCAATCGCTTTTTCCACACCTTTTTGTGCAATTTGAATGGCATATGGAACTGTCACATTTGTTAATCCAACAGTCGCTGTTCTTGGAACTGCACCAGGGATATTGGGAACAGCATAGTGAAGAACATCATGGATGACTTCAATTGGATTATCATGGGATGTTGGTTCATTGATCGTTTCAAAGTTTCCACCTTGGTCAATGGCAACGTCCACGATAACTGAACCAGGTTGCATAGACTTAACCATTTCCTCTGTAACAAGTTTTGGTGCTCTTCTACCTGGAATTAATACAGAACCGATTACAATATCAGAATCCTTCACTGCTTCTGCGATGTTATAAGAATTTGACATTAATGTTTGAACTTGGTTACCAAAAATTTCTTCTAATTGACGTAGACGAGCAGGGTTTAAGTCGATAATTGTTACATCTGCACCAAGACCGATGGCAATTCTAGCCGCATTCTCACCAACAACACCGCCACCAATAATCGTAACTTTTCCACGTTTTACGCCTGGAATACCACTTAATAAAATGCCTTTTCCGCCTTTTGATTTCTCTAAAAATTGTGCACCGATTTGTGCAGCCATACGACCGGCAACTTCACTCATAGGTGTAAGCAAAGGAAGTGTATTATTTACAGTAATTGTTTCATATGCAATAGCCGTTACTTCATTTTCAACTAACGCTTTTGTTAATTCAGGTTCAGCTGCTAAATGAAGGTATGTGAAAAGGATTAAACCTTTACGGAAATATTTATACTCGGCTTCAAGCGGTTCTTTAACTTTCATGATCATATCAGCTTTCGCCCATACCTCTGAAGCGCTTTCAATTATTTCAGCACCAGCTGCTCTATATTCATCATCAGAAAAACTACTGCCTAAACCAGCACCAGATTCTATTATAACCGTTTGACCAGCATTAACTAAGTTCACTACACCAGCAGGAGTTAAAGCAACACGATTTTCATTGTTTTTTATTTCCTTAGGTACCCCAATAATCATACTCTCCACATCTCCTCTAATTGAATTTACACTTTAATCATAATTCTTTTCTAAAATAATTTCATTATTTAAAAGAATAAAATTAAGAGTGGGGGTTTGTGAATTTACACAATTAGTGATAAACTTTGTGAATCAGTAAATCAAGATATAAGTTCGTTTTAAGACTTGAATCGTTTAAATCAATCTCACATATTTCAGCTATCCTCTTTAAGCGATAGTTCATCGTATTTGAGTGAACATGAATCTTTTTTGCAGCCAAGTTAACATTACTATCATTTTTTAAATATACTCGTAAAGAATTTAGTAAATCCGTATTATTCTCTTCATCATACTCTTTTAACTTTTCAATGACTTCATTTCGATAATTTTCTTTCATTCTAATTCGATATAAATCATCTAGAAATTGATAAATCCCTAGATCTTGATATAAATAAACATTTTCAAGCTCGTTAGGAAATTTCCTTTTCAGCTCTAATACTTTATTTGCCTGCATATAGCTATAATGTAACGATGATGGAGTATCATATATCAATCCACTACTTCCTATTACATGATCGATTTGTAGTCTATTACAAAGCCTATCAATAAATATCTGAATATACTCATGAATAGCAGATTTTGTATCGTTTTCTTTTTTTAATTGAACAAGTAAAATGAGCTGATGTTGATCAAAGAAACGGCCAACAATGTTTACATTGCTCAGTGTTTCCACTAAATAAAAAGCATGTTTTTTTACCAACTCAGTCACAGATTCTACTTTTTCAAAATCGATAATAACAATGGATAATTTTCCACTTAAATTCATATCAAATTGTTTTGCTAATTCATGAATTTTATTTTCCTCTTTAAAATCCCCCAAAAGCAACTGCCAAAAAAAATCGCGATACTGCTTTTTACTTTTTCCTGTTTTATTAAGGACATATAAAAAATATTTTTTCGCAAATTTTGAAGCTTCAATGAACAACTCTAAATCATCATTTCTTATTGTTTTTTCTTCTATATGCGCCCATATAAACCCTAAAATTTCATCATTTTCTCGAATAGAAACAGTAACTCTATTTCCTAAGCCAACACTCGGAATTGCTGGTATTATAACAGGTTTATCACTTTCTAATAGTTTTTTCATTACCCCATTTTTCCATAAACAATCAATTACTTTATGCGGTACTTGTCTTTGAATAATTGTAGATAGACGCGCTTCATCAATATTTTCATGATGTTTACTATAAGAAATCAATTGATGATTTGCATCCTCTATTGTTATTGGACAATCTAAAACTTCAGCAAGGAAATCTGCTAATTTTTCCGGATACTTATAAATTTCGCTATTAAGTGCTTCATATAATCTTTGCTTTCTTGATGTATGGCTCAAACAGTACCCCTCCATTCTTAAAAAAGGAAAAAAGTAGATATCTTCTTTTATGTCCCTTACTATTATTAAAATATAAAGAATATATATTTGTCCAATTCCACAAATAAGAAGATTAAGTCAAGTATTTGTGGGTAGTTTTTTTTCCCTAACAATGAAAGCGGATTCACTATTTTAGGGTACTCTCTTGATAAAAAATTTGTCTTTTTTAAAATCCGGCCAACTCCTTTAAAGTCTTGTACACTGGAATATTTGCCTTACCTTTTAGGTATAGGAGATTGTCTCTTGTGACTTCACCAATTGTACTTGTCACCTTTTCTACGTAATGTTTTGGTGGATTCTTTTCCTCCTTGGTTTCTGTCCATCCTTCGACTTTCCCAAATAATGTTTTCAATGCCAGATTGTCTAGGAAAGCCACCAATCCAGTAATCATGGCACTTACGCCTTTTTCTACCCAGCTACGTCCATTTTTGAGCCTTTTTGCGAAGACACTCATCGTTCCCTCGGCACTTCCCATTGGACGCATTCCTTTGGTGTCAATACCTTGTTCTTGGAGCCACTTCCGGTAATCCCCGAGGGCTTCAGGATATTTTTCTAGTTGACGAATCAATTGGTCAAGACGTTCTTCCTGATCCTCTGTCTCTCGTGTTCCAACAGCACTGTTTAATTCCGTAAGTAGTTTCTGACTGTCATAGGACGCTAGTGCCTTTTGCATTTGGCGATAGCGAGGATCCTTACGGAATAAGCTGCGAATATCCCTTGCCACGTGGAAACGGTCAATTGAAAAGAATGCCCTGCCTTTAAAATGGTCTCGACAGGCTGTAATCCATCCGGCACCATCCTCGTTTATTACTAGCTTATGGACAGTTGGGTCATACTCGAAGTTTTCAATGAGAAAATCCTCAAACGCCTCCCAAAATGGCTGGTTCCCACGGTGAATAAAATGGCGTTTGTCTTTCTAACTTACTCGTTTTCCGTTGATTTCCCAGCCCTGATGAACCGCTGCAATTTTTTCTCCCTTGCCTCGTTTTCCTTTTCCTTGACGTTTCACCTATAGGCCGTCCACTTCCACGAATAGGAGAGGATAGTTTACAGGCTGTCACTCTTTTGGGATACTTTCAATCTGTAACAGGTGTTGACGTATAGCTTCGTGACTAATCACTCGGTATCCTAAAAGTGTTTCAAGCGTGTGTTCTGCCTTTCGATAGGATGGCCCTGTAATGGCAAGCTCTAGAGCCGCTTCTTCTATCAGCGGACTAAAGGAGCCGGTCCCTTCGAATTCCAAAGAGCGATCAAGCAGATAGACATATTCACCTTTCTCCCTGTCTCGGTAGTAGTTCCGTTTCACCTTTATTTCGCCAAAAAGACTGATCATAGTGGTGGTACGCTTATCGAGTAGACGATAACGCTTTTTATTTCGTTCTTCAGCAATCTGCTTGTCCATGTCCTCTAATAGTGTTTTCATGACCTTTGAGAAGGTTTCCTGTAATTGCCTCCAAACTAATTGCTCAATCTGTTTTAAATTTGGATATACTGTGTTATTCTTTTGCGTGAGGGGTTACTCCTTTGTTTGTGATTTAGTTTTGGTTGACTAAGATTCTACCAAGGAGTAACCCTCTTTTTCATGTTATTTGCTTATTAACTACCGCGCTTTCGCTTGGTGGCCCCCTCATTTGTTGAGCGTTCTAACGTTCCCTCAACAAATGAGGGGGTTGAATTTTGCCCACAATAATTTTACTCATACTTGTTGTAATAATCTATCAATTTTATTACGAATGATTCTATCGATTTAATTGTATTGAAAAATAGATTTTTAATCATCAATTATTATAAAACTTAAAGTTATTTTGTTAGGTGTCATATAAAATAAAAGAGCTCCTGGACATGCCAGAAGCTCGATGAACGTTTGATTCAAAGAATCACCAATAGATGTAATCGATTTCATTGTTGAAACTTATCTATTCCAGCTCTTCTTCCAATAACTTCAAAGTCTCATTAAATTCTTTTTCCACTTTAGGAATTGGTTTATACGTGAGCTTACTAACCATAACGGCAACGATGAAATTTAAAAGAAAACCTGGTACAATTTCATAGAGATAGTCCCTTAGTGCTGTATTTCCCCATATAAATACAGTAACAGCACCGACAATCATCCCGGCTAGAGCTCCGTGACTAGTGAATCTCTTCCAATATAACGAAAGGAGGATGATCGGCCCAAAAGCTGCTCCAAATCCTGCCCAAGCAAAGGCAACTAAATTTAATATTGTATTCGTTTTTTCCCAAGCTAAAATTAGAGCCACAATCGACACCACTAAAACAGCAATTCGACCAAGCAAAATATATCGTTTTTCCGATGCATCAGCTTTATAAATCGCTTTGTAAATATCCTCAACTAAGGCAGATGAAGTTACAATGAGTTGTGACGAAACGGTACTCATAATTGCTGCTAATACAGCCGCTAATAAAATCCCTGCGATAAACGGATGGAATAAAGTTTGCCCCATTTGGATAAAAACGGCTTCAGGATCCGATAGTTCTACTCCTGTATTTTTTTGGAAATAGGCAACTCCGACAAATGCTGTTGCGGCTGCACCTGCCAGTGTTAAAATCATCCAGCCAATTCCAATTCGACGGGCTTGTTTCGTCTCTTTTGCCGTCCGAATCGCCATAAACCGAACAATAATATGTGGTTGTCCAAAATATCCTAATCCCCAAGCAAGGGATGAAATAACCCCAGAAACAGTTGCTGTTGCAGTTAAACTTAACCAATTAGGATTAAAATCTTTTACTGCACCAATCGTCTCGCTTAGTCCTCCAGTGGTGAATACACCAATGATTGGAAGTGAAATAAGTGCTAAAAACATAATTGTCCCCTGCACAAAGTCCGTGTAACTAACAGCAAGGAATCCTCCGACTAATGTATAAAGAATTATCACAGCACCAACAATAAATAATCCTAAATGATAGCTATAGCCAAAGGAACTTTCAAAAAACACTCCACTTGCCACAAAACCTGATGATACATAAAAAGTAAAATAGACTAAAATAATAATTCCGGATACAATCCGTAAAATTTTCGCATTTTCTTTAAAACGGTTATCAAAAAAACTTGGTATCGTAATTGAATCATTCGATATTTGAGTATATACCCTCAGTCGCGGTGCTACAATCTTCCAATTTAACCAGGCCCCTATGGTCAGGCCAATCGCAATCCACCATTCCACTAAGCCTGCAACATAAATGGCTCCTGGGAGGCCCATCAACAACCATTGTGACATATCTGCCGCTCCGGCACTTAATGCAGAAACAGCTGGACCAAGACTTCTCCCACCTAACATGTAATCATTGAGGTTATGAATGCGACGGTAGGCATAAAATCCTATGGCTATCATCGCAAGAAAATATAGAATGATGGCGAATAATTGAAAAACACTCTCTGATAATTGCATATAATCCCCCCCTGTTTCATTATATTATTTTATATTAGCATAAAATTACCATTGTTGAAATATTCTCCATTTTTACAAAAAACTTCTAAAAGATTCACTCTTTTCTTAAAAAATGTGTCAGGTGATAGAAACTAGCTTAGTTTGCACTCTTAATAAGTTTCCTTTCCCTCTACATTATTTTTGAAATGTTTACCAGAAAGGGGTATTATCAAAAAATGTAAGCGTTTATTCATTTTTACAAAAAATCACGCTTTATTTTTATTTTTTCAATAAATTAATTATTACAGAATTTTGATATATTGTTTTTGAAGGGGATTTTCTATCATCAATGGAAGACATTAGATAACAAGGGGGAAATTTTAAAATATGAAAGATATCTTAAAAATTGGAAGCGCTTTTATCGGGATTATTGTCGGAGCAGCCTTTGCATCCGGTCAAGAGATATTACAATATTTTACCAGTTTTGGATTAATCGGTTCTATTGGTGCAATTATTTCAACAGTAATATTTGCCTATTGTGGGATGGTTCTTGTCTGGTTAGGAAGTCGTACAAAGGCTACTTCTCACAAAGAAGTAATTTATCAAGTAAGCGGTCGACTAGTAGGGACCATTATTGATTACGTTTTAATTTTTACACTTTTCGGTATGGGAATCTTAATGATTGCTGGTGCAGGTGCTAGTTTACACCAACAATTTGGTTTACCATACTTTGTGGGTTCCTTAGTCATGACTTTACTAGTTTTTGTTTCTTCTCTATTAAACACCAGTCGTGTCGTTTCGATCATTAGTAGTGTATCACCATTTTTAATTATTTTAATTATCATTATTTCAGTTTATACTCTTGTGACATTAGATAGCTCATTTGCATCGTTAAACAAATTAGCAACTGCTGTAGAAACACCTTCTTCACTTCCGAATTGGTTCGTCTCTAGCCTTAACTATGCTTGTATGAACCTTACACTAGGTGCATCTATGGCGATTATATCGGGAAGTACAATTAAGGATCCGAAAATCGCGGCTTTCGGTGGACTTGTTGGTGGTCTCGGACTAGGAATTTTAATTCAACTTGTCCACTTTGCCATCTTCATTAAAATTGAAGAAGTTGCCACTCTTGATATGCCGTTACTCGGTATTATCAATGAAATTTCACCAATTTTTGGAACAATAATGTCCATTGTCATTTTCGGAATGATATTTAATACAACAGTGAGTGTAGTGTACGGTTTTGTTGCACGACTTGCACAAACTGGCACAAAGAAATTTAATGTTATTTTAGTAATTACACTGATCAGTGAATTTGGATTAAGTTTTATTGGTTTTACTGGTCTTGTTTCAAGTTTCCTTCCATTAGTCGGTTATTTGGGTGTTATCTTAATTGCCGCACTTATAATTGCGCCATTTAGACTGAAAATAAACAACTCAGATTCTGAATTAAATTCAAATCAATCAAAAGATAAACTTGCATAATCATGAGAAAACGACAGAACGTAGTAGCCCACTAGGTTCTGTCGTTTTGTTTTCTGTACCCAATTTCAATAGCTTAAATATTTTCAAAAATTACATTAATTCTTAGATTAATAAATGACCGCTCTTAACTTCGGATGCTTTACTATTTGAACAATTGTAAGTGCACCGATACATTGGAAAAGAATTTTCACAATAAGTTGACTTAAAATCGCCACTGGAACAGCTTCCCATGGAATAAATCCAGCTCCTAAAGGACTTAATCCTAAAATAACAAAGATAGCAGAATCTAAAAATCCACCAACAATCCCACTAAAGAAGACTCGCCAGCCAATCGACAATTTTAATCGTGTATAAATTTCCGTATCTGACGCCTCTGAAATTAAAAAGGACACGGCGGATGCCATTACGATCATTAACGTATCACCGAGTAAGTAAGAAACGATAGCTGATAAAACTAAAGCAGTGGCTATGAATAGATATGTTAATTTCCTACCGTATTTATTTTGCACAATATCACGGAAAATAAATGTACATCCGATTAAAAATGTTCCGATTGGAACAATAAATATACCGATTTCTAATGGTTGAAAGGCTGCCGTCAACACATTCGCTAGAATTATAGAAGCTAAATATAAAAATACTCTCATCATACATTCTCCTTCATCAATGTGTTGATTTTTTACTTTGAATATATTTTTCATACCCTTTTCTACGGAGGACACAAGCAGGACACTTTCCACAACCGTCGCCAATAATGCCCTCATAACAAGTTAACGTTCTAGTTTTAATTAATTCCAGTACACCTAATTCATCAGCTAATTTCCAAGTTTCCGACTTATCCAACCACATTAACGGCGTATGGATGGCAAAGTTTTGATCCATTGCTAAATTGATTGTGACATTTAATGATTTAACGAACGAATCACGACAATCTGGATAACCACTAAAATCCGTTTCACTTACCCCTGTTACTAAGTGCTTTGCACCGACTTGACTGGCTAAGACTGCGGCAAAAGATAAAAATAGTAAATTTCTTCCAGGAACAAAGGTTGATGGTAATTCGCCATTCTCCCCATCTTTTATTGCGATATTATTTCTTGTTAATGCATTCGGCGTAAGTTGATTTAATAAATCCATATTCAAAATATATTGCTCAACACCAGTCTCTTTGGCTATGGCTTGGGCACATTCGATTTCTTGCTTATGTCGTTGGTTATAATCAAATGTGACAGCAACCACCTCTTTAAATGTCTTTTTTGCCCAAAACAGACAGGTTGTGCTATCTTGACCACCACTAAACACAACAACCGCCTTTTCATCTTTTAACATGTAAACTACTCCTTTCCAAAGAGAGAAGCAGTACTAAGGGAAGTACTGCTTCTCTCTTAGTTTTTTTATAGAGGGTGACTATAACCTCATAACAAACAAAAAAGCCATACTAACGAAAGTATGACATTCCTTAGTTTTTTATAGAGGGTAGCTAGGACCTCTGCCGCAAGGTGCGGACTTTTTTATTAAATTGTCTATATTAATGGAATCATAAGATGGGATATTTTTCAAGTTTTTTCAAAGTAGCCGTTTGCCTTTTATGTAGCATTTTAATTTTTCTTAAACCAGAAGAATCGTGCAACTACAAAACCAATTTAACTCCAAAAAGTTTATAATGAATAAAAAACATATAAGGAGTAACCAATGAAAAAAGGAAAATTCAACGCAATTACAGATGTGGCCGGTGTAAAAGTAGGCCATGTGACGCTTTATGAAAAGTTAAATGAAGAAGATACGATTTGTACTGGGGTGACGGCGATTCTTCCCCATGATGGGAATATTTTTGAACAAAAGGTCCCTGCCGCTAGTTTTGTCTTAAATGGCTTTGGTAAAACGGTGGGACTTGTTCAAGTGGAAGAGCTCGGTGTTATCGAGTCACCGATCATGCTTTCAAACACCTTCAGTGTCCCTGCTGTTCTTCAAGGGACGTTAGAGTATATGTTAAAAGAAAATCCAGCAATTGGCGATGCGACGAGTTCACTAAACATTGTTGTCGGTGAATGTAATGATAGTTATTTGAATTCCATGCGCTTAATGGCGATAAAACCCGACCATGCCATTGAAGCGATCCTAACCGTGAAAAGTGGCCCGGTTGAACAAGGTGCGGTCGGCGCAGGAAAAGGAATGATTTGTTACGGTGTAAAGGGTGGGATTGGTTCTGCTTCAAGAATAGCGGAATATGAAGATGTGCAATATACCGTTGGTGTCCTGGCTCTCACAAACTTTGGTCGCAAAGACGAATTAAAAATAAAAAACTGGGAAAAGGATAATTTGGAAAAACCAGATGGCTCTGTCATTATTGTTGTCGCAACAGATGCTCCTCTTTCTGATCGACAGTTAAAACGAATAGCCAAACGTGCAGCAATCGGTTTAGGACGAACAGGAACAACAGTGTCAAATGGTAGTGGGGATATTATCATTACCTTTTCCAGTGGATACACGATCCCTCATGATCAAGCGAAATGACTGATACTCGAACACTCCTTCATGATCACCATCCGATGATGAACGAGATATTTGCTGCCACCGTTGAAGCTACCGAAGAAGCAATCTATCAATCACTATACCATGCGGAAACGACAGTAGGAAGGAAAGGTCGAGTCATCCAGTCGATTCATGATCATTAATTGGGGAATTAAGGGGCTTGCCCTCTGTGCTTTTATGTATGAAAGTTACGAGGGATAGGCCTCTATATCGAAATTGAACCGATGGACCCGTCCCTCTGTCCCTACATAAATTTCCTCCTTTTCTTTTATATTCCAATATATTTTACTATAAAGTTTAATATTTTGAAAATTCTTTATTTTTTTACGAACATCTTCTAATCTTCTATATTTCTATAAAAATGATTACTTCTAGTGAATTACAATTTATTATTCTCCTTTTATATATGAAAAAAATTCACACCTGTTCAATTCATTAAGAACAAGGTGTGAATACCCTTATATTTATTATAGTAATTAAAATTTAATTACTCCTTCAATCTTATAAAACTTTGTTGAAATAGGAAATTAGATATATAATATTAGTAAAATTCTAATAGTATTTATACTTTTTTATTAATATTATATTTTAAGCTATTTATTTTTGTAAAAATATATAATTTATACAATTCTTGTTTGAAAAATAAAAAAAAACAGATTCCACAGACTGCAACTACAGTCAATGTCCTCTGTATCGTTGAATATTTGCAGACTGCAACTACAGTCTTACACATATTCATAACTTATTATAATGATTCAATATTATTATGTCAATTTCAATTTTTACTTT
>NZ_JAACYS010000075.1 GCF_009996845.1 Pallidibacillus pasinlerensis
TTATAATATTTACAACAATTTAATCATTTGCTATATTTCTATATGACTATAATTTTTAGAATTACTGTTTAAACGAAAAAAAGAAAAATCTTCTAATTAAGCAACTGGGTGGTATTTACGATTCTGAGGATTTATAACGCCCAAATATTAGCCTTTCACAAATTATAAGACTTTGTGCAGATACGATATCAGCCCTTTAAAGGGGGGAAAATCTATAAAGAAAATATTTCTTCTGAATGCAAGTATTTTATTGGTATTCGGTACTTATACACTTTACGTATCCAATAAAACAAATTGGGCATTACAAGTAATTGACTTTCAAAACATTGAAGGAACAGCTAGTAAACGCCCTATAAAAATAGCTCTTATTGATAGTGGTATTCAAGCTGAAAAAGCTAATGTGACAGTTGCGGAAACTTTTAATGGAAACGGTTCAAATGATTCTTACGGTCATGGTACTGCTATTGCAAGTATTATTGGCGCCAAAAAAAGTTTATTGAATCCTGTAGAAGGTGTATTTAAGAATGTTGTTTTTTATGATGCTAATGTTTTGGATGAAAATGGAAATTCTTCAATTTCAGATATTGTTGCTGCAATTGATTGGGCAATAAAGCATGAAGTGGATATTATCAATATGAGTTTTGGCATTCAAAAGGATGATCCAGCATTACACGAGGCAATCAAGAAAGGCTATGAACAGAACATTATTTTTGTTGCAGCTGCTGGAAATAACCTTGGATTTGAAGCGGACTATCCAGCTCGCTATCATGAGGTATTATCTATTAGCTCGATTGACAAAAACTTAAAACGAGATCCAACGGCTGCAAAAAATAAAGTTGACTATGTTACTCCTGGTATAAACGTACAAGCTGTAAAAATTAATAAAATGAGAGATAAAAGTCTTGATGGAACATCATATGCAACAGCTTATGCAACGGGAATTATTGCACAACTCTTAAGCGAGCAAAAAATAGATCGAACTTCTTATTTCAAGCATTTAAAAGACTACGCAAAACCTTTGGGCAAACAATCAGAATACGGAAATGGATTATTAACATTAAAAAAAGGGGATTAGAATGAAAAAACTATTGATTATCTCATTATGTTTTACTTTAAGTTTTTTAAGTATTGGACCAACTGCAAGTAATGTATATGCTGCTACCTCTGAAAATGAAGTTCCTGCATCTGTAGAAAGTAATATTCAAGAAGTTTTTAACTATGCAGCAGACGAAACAGAAGAAATTGTCCAAGAACTTGAAGAAGAGTTTAATACTGCTGAGGATACTGAACTAGAAGTTTCTAACTTAAATGTTCAGAATGATAGGATTATTATAGAAAGTAAAGTTTCAACATATAACTATGATGTGGATACTACTTTAGAAATACAACCTGAAGAGAATACTGCCCAGTATAACATTACATATGAAGAAAAGGGGGATTTAATTGAAAAAGAGTATGATTTAAATATTAATGTTATAGATGATGAAAATTTTATTATAGAGTTTATTGATAAAGAAACTGGTGAAATCACAATTTATGATTCTTCAGTTGTATCTGCCTCAGCGGTTCCTTATGTTGCATATATTATAGGTTCTCAAGTTGTTCGTTTAGCAATTAAAGGTCTCGCGAAAAAATCTATTAAAGTTGCCAGTAACATGGGGAAAATTCTAAAGCACAATAGTCGAGGCGTTCTATTTGAAGGTAATGCTAGCAAAGGATGGAAACATATAAAGAATGGACATATTTTGGGCAAAGGTGCTAAAAAGGGCGATACATTATTCCCCAAAAACTTATCTGAATCTCAAATTAAAAATATTATTATGGAATCTTTACAAAAAGGTACTTATAAAGGTCAAGCAGCTAATGGTTATAAATCTTATGAATATAACCTAAATAAGTATGGTATAAATAAAATGAAAGTCATTGTTGATAAAGATGGTATGATTGTCACTGCGTACCCGTTGTCCGGAAAAAGTGTGATAAAAGTTAAATAATAAGGAGCAATCCTGTTAGAAGGATTTTCGGGTCTTGAAAAAATAAAAGCCCTCTAGTATGATGCATGAGTGTCAACGCTCATTGACCCATCATCACACAGAGGACTCTATCATATGAATTTTAGTACAAACCATAAAATTAATCAAGTTCTTGAAAAAACACGTTAGTAATTGGCAGCGATATTGCCAAGCAGAAGCGTATCCTCAAACTGTAAATCATTAAAGTAATGTAAAATACTAAAATATATATCAGTAAAAATATTTTTTTAATAAGGTATAAACGGGTTAAACCGTTGATATCTCAACATTTAAAGAGGGAGTTATTATAATGAAAATATCTTTTTTTGTTGAATTATATGATGAAATGATTGGACAACCTTTTAATATAGATGACTATTTAGCCTGTCGTTTATCTATTTTTGTGCAGCAAAATGGGGAAAAAAAAGAACTTTGTAATTCCACTTTCCATGACGCCTTGCTTTTAGGTATGGGGAAAATTCTTTTGGAATTAAAAGAAAACCATACATCTTTTTCTAATGGATTTGAAACCTATGAAAATGCAATGGAATATACTTTAAACAAAACTGGTAAATTGCTTATTATTAAAGCCTACAGTGAATACGACAATACAACAGAAATCGCCTTTCAAGGTGAGTTTGAAGATTTTCTTACAGCTTTCTTTAAAGAATATGAACGCTACTTTAAAGGACTTCTTCAGAAGGATCCAAATGCCATTCAACACGATTCTGTTGAAATGATGGAGCAACAATTAAAAGCCTATAAAGAACTAAAAAACAAATATTAACTTACAATATTTAAAGGGAGTATGATTTAAAAAAGTTTTTGGGAGTATGAAATATTTTGTGTAAATGAATAGAATGATAAAAAAGGAAGACCTTTTCTTGATAGAATTGAGTTATCGCAAAAAATTCACAGAAAAGAGGTCTCCCTATGAATCAGTTTACAACAGAGCTTGTCGATGCACTAGTCAAAAAAACAAGATATCACCGAGGTTTTCCGTACGCATTTAGAAACGGCAGTGAATACGTTACTTGCGACAGAACTAACATTCTTTTTAGACTTCGGTACGGGGGGACAGGTCCCTCGAACCATTTTCACATTATATAAATAATGCGGTGACCTGTTCACTACCCACAAATCACATAAATTTTTCATAAAAAAAGAGATGTTCATTTTTTCCATCATTAAAATGAACATCTTTCTCACTACGTTTCAACCGATAAATCCCGATTTAATGGATATATAAATTCGGTATGCTTTCGTATTACCTCCATACATTTAGTCCCTCCTACGACAAGATCTCCTCGTATTTTCGGACATCGATAAATCGACCTGCAATTGCTGCTGCCGCTGCCATTTCAGGACTGACAAGATGTGTACGTGCACCATTACCTTGTCTTCCTTCAAAATTTCGGTTTGACGTAGAAGCACACCTTCCACCGGGAGGAACAACATCTTCATTCATTCCAATACACATACTACATCCCGAATCACGCCATTCGAATCCTGCATCTTTGAAAATTTGATCGATGCCTTCTTTTTCCGCTTCGGCTTTTACAACCCACGAACCGGGAACAACGATTGCCCGTTTTATATTTGGATGAATCTTTTTGCCGCGAACGATTTCAGCCGCTTTCCGTAAATCTGAAAGTCGTGAATTCGTACAAGAACCAATAAAAACATGGTCAATTTCGATCTCTGTCATTGGTGTATTTTCAAATATCGTTACCTTACAAGGGATATTGATATTTTGTAAGTAATAACGGCAATCGATATAATATTCAAATTCACGGTCCTTTACGGAAACATTTTCGGTCTCCAACCATTGATCGGCTTCAATTTGTAATTCTAATAATGCAGAAATAACATCTGTCGTTTTTGTTTCCTCAAGCAATCTTAAATATGTTCTAGCAAACTCATTTTGTGTATTCTGGGTACATTTCATAGATGAGGTTTTGGATTTGAATTTCATGTTGAGGGTTAACATAAGAGTTTAATAGAACAACAGCTATTGATTTGACTCCACTTTCAACTAAATCCCTTATTTGTTGACGGCATAAGTCGATATTTAGTGGTTCGACTATATTTCCGTTAGCATCAATTCTTTCGCTTATTCCGCGTGTATCGATAAGATCCGCTAACGGGTCGGGCTTTTCCAGTGCCATCCATCCATAAAGAGGTCCAGGAGTCCAAGAGCGTGCTAAATGCAAGATATGTTCGTGACCTTTTGTAGTAATTAACCCTACTCTGGCACCTTTACTTTCTAAAATTAAATTTGTGACTACTGTCGTTCCATGATAAATTAAATGAAGATCTGAAAAGGAAATACCGACTTTTTCACAGGCTTTCTGAAGACCTTCAATTACTCCTAATGCCTGATTTTCCAGAGTGGACAATACCTTTTCTATTATTAATTCCCCAGTATCAGTATTTGTTAACAATACATCTGTAAAAGTACCTCCAACATCGACACCAACATTGTACTTCAAAGAAACCCCTCTTTTAATTTTCCTAAAACCATTTTCTATAATCTTTTATGACTTTTTTCCTATTCCTTAGAAATGTTGTATGTTTTTATTTTCAATTCTCTCTTGCTATTAGATATTAATAAGTCATAATCACTCCTTTCATAAAATTAATATTGTATACAATCGGATGTATACTATGTAAAATAAGTAAGCACTAACCATAATTATATTTATACTATTCTGATTTGTTAAAATATTTTTTATATAGTTTTGTATACAATAAAAGATTTTTTAGTAAATTTTAATAGGCTGAATTAATTAATTTCAATAGGGAAAAAGTGGAATTATAAATATAAAAGCATATATATTAAAAAAGTTTGATTAGATATTAATAGATATATTTAAATTGTTCAAAACAAAAAACTTGCCCCTTAACATTGATCGAGGGACAAGCGTTATTTTTCTTATTATAAAATTTTCGACAAGAAATCCTTCGCCCGGTCGGTTTTTGGCGCAGTGAAAAACGTTTCCGGATCGGATTCTTCTAAAATTCTACCTTCATCGATAAAGATGATGCGGTCGGCTACTTCTTTTGCAAAATTCATTTCATGGGTAACAATGACCATTGTCATCCCTGATTCAGCTAAGTCTTTCATAACATCCAATACTTCTTTTACCATTTCTGGGTCAAGGGCGGAAGTTGGTTCATCAAATAGCATAATCTCTGGTTCCATCGCTAATGCACGCGCAATGGCTACCCTTTGTTTTTGCCCACCTGATAACTGATTAGGGTAACTTCCGATTTTATCGAAAAGTCCTACTTTTGCTAATAAGTCTTTTCCAATTTTCTCTGCTTCTTCCTTCGCCATTTTCCGAACGGTTTTCGGTGCATATGTCACATTATCGAGCACTGTCATATGTGGGAACAAATTAAATTGTTGGAACACCATGCCAATATTTCGACGAACTTCTAAAATATTCACCTTCGGATCGGTAATCTTTACACCATTGATAATGATTTCACCCGATGTCGGTGTTTCAAGTAAATTTAAACAACGAAGGAACGTTGACTTCCCGGAACCAGATGGACCGATTACTGTCACAACTTCTCCCTTTTTAATCGTTGTACTGATTTCTTTTAATACGGTATTTTTACCAAAAACTTTGGAAATTGAATTAACGCTGATCACTTTGTCTTAACCTCCGTTCCACCCAACTACCAATCGAAGTTAAAATGAATACCATGACCCAGTAAATTAACCCGACAAATAGTAGAGGTTCGAAACTTGCATATATTTTTGCACTAACGAAATCCGCACGACGCATTAAGTCCATATAACCGATAACGGATACAATCGCAGACTCTTTCGTTAACGTAACAAATTCATTAATCATCGCTGGTAAAATATTTTTAACGGCTTGTGGCAGGATAATATGGCGCATCATGTCTTTATATGGTACTCCTAAAGCTTGTGCCGCTTCCACTTGCCCTTTATCAACAGCTAAAATACCTGCACGAATAATTTCGGAAACATAGGCCCCGGAGTTCAAACCAAATGCTAAAACTGCAGATTCGTAAGCACCGATATCGAAGCCTGTAAGTTGAGGAATACCAAAATAAATAATGACTAATTGTAGAATTAACGGTGTACCACGGAAGATGGATGTGTATGCATTAGCAAAGCCTTTTAAAATCGGTTGTTTTGTCAATTTACATAAGGCAAGTAATGTACCTAATATTAAACCCAAAATAATAGAAACAACAACGAGTTTTAACGTAGCGCCAATTCCGCCTAAAATGTAGGGAATCCACGGAACTAATTGACCAAAATCTATGTTCATACCGAAAACCTCTTTTTTAAATTTATTATAACAAACAATAAGAATCGGTGGTAAACCATTTAAGGTTTATTACCACCGACTGATCGGTCTCATATTATATTATTGACCTAAACCCCATTTATCAATTATTTGCTGTATTGTACCGTCTTCTTTAAATTGTTCTAAAACTTTATTCACGTCATCAACTAGTTCACTACCTTTAGGGAATGCAATCGCATATCCTGGTGCACTTGTTGATGGATCATCAAAACCAACTAAACCTTCAGCTTCAATATATCCTTCTGCTACGTCTTTATCAACGTAAGCTACATCAATTTTGCCAGCTAAAATTTCTTGTACTAGAAGTGGTGCTTTATCAACAACTTTAATTTCTAAGTTATATTCGTCTTTTAATTCTTCAACACCTTCTTGTTGAATAGAACCTAATTGAACACCTACTGTTTTACCTTCTAAATCATCTAAACTAGTAATTGCGTTATCTGGTGCTGTAATGAATGTAGAGTTTGCTGGTAAATATTCAATAGAGAAATCAACGTTTTCTTTACGTTCTTCTGTCGCGTTCATTCCTGAAAGAACCATGTCTGCTTTGTTAGATTGTAATGCACCGATTAAACCGTTAAAGTCCATATCTGTTATTTGTAATTCGTAACCTAATTCTTCAGCAATTGCTTTTGCTAAATCAATATCAAAGCCAACGAATTCGCCGTTTTCATCAATTGATTCAAAAGGTTCATAGTCTGCTGAAGTTGCCATTCTTATTACCTTTTTATCTCCATCTGAAGACACAGAACTAGAGTCTCCATCATTATTACCACATGCCGCTAATAAACCAATAACTAGAACTAACATTAATAATTTACCTAAAACTTTTTTCATAATAATGTCCCCCGTTTGTTTTTATATTTATACATTTATTTGCATAAAAATTAGTTGATGTTTATATTTATACCATTAAGAGAATAAAATTTCAATAGTTTATTAAAAAAATTTTATAAAAAAAATTCACCCTTTTACTAACATTTGTTTCTATAACAAATAAATACGTAAAAAGGTGAATGATTTTTGTATTGAATACTCTGTCTTGATTTTTAATATATTAGAATAATGCTTTTATACTAGATAATACAACGAGAAGACCTACGATAATTACAAATGTATTGCTACCAATATGTTTTCTATATTTTTCCAATACAGGAACTTTATAAATCGCATACATCGGTAATAAGAATAAAATAATGGCAATAAGTGGTGCGTTGATCATATCAATCAAGTCTAGAATACTTGGGTTTGCATAAGCTACAATCCAACAAGTAACAATCATAAATCCAACAATTATGTTTTTAACAGTTTTATTATTTAATTTTTTCCCGCGTGATTTAGCTCCTTCTTTAATAAGGTGCTCCATACCTTCAAATGCCCCTACATAGTGGCCAAGGAAAGATTTTGTAATCGCTACGATTGCAATGAGCGGTGCAGCAATGGCGAATAATGGCATGCTATATTTATTTGCAAGGTATGAAAGAATTGGCAAGTTTTGTTCTTTTGCAAGAGCCAGGTCACCAGCAGTCACACTTAATGCACAACTATAAACAAAGAATAATACAACAAAAATCGTGATTGCATAACAAACTTTTTGGATTTGCGCAGTTTTTCGGTCCACATGTTCAATACCGTATGTTTCCCGTTGTTTAACAACAAAAGTGGAAATCATTGGTGAATGGTTAAACGAGAATACAATAATCGGCAGGATAAACCACGTAATTTTTAATAAATCCATAAAATCAAACCCACCGTCTGCATTGGCAAAATTACCTGCTAAACTTAAATTTGCAACATCCCATTGTGGAATTAAGTATAAAGATAACAAGATAAGTGCCGCGATAAATGGATATACAATCCAACTCATTACTTTAACAGTCACATCATGACCAAAGTTTACGATAAAAATAAGAGCTAAAACTAAAACTAATGACAAAATAATTCTTGGTGGTGCTGTCATGTTCAATTGATTTTCGATAAAACTCGTTGCTGTATTTGTTAATGAAACGGAGTACATTAATAAAATTGCATAGATTGAAAAGAAATAGACAATATCAAATACAACACTCGCTTTTTTACCAAAGTATTCATTTACTGTCGCTGTAATTCCTTCACCAGCTGATTCGGAAGAGTAAATCATTTTTGCCATGGCACGATGTGAAAAATACACAATTGGGAATACGAGTAAAGTTAATAATAGTAAAGATAGAATCCCACCAGATCCTGCATTTATTGGTAAAAATAAAACCCCTGCCCCTATTGCTGTCCCAAAAAGACTCATGGCCCAAGTTGTGTCTTGCATATGCCATTTATTTGGGTCTTTGTACTGTTTTACTGAAGTTTCTTCAGGTTGATATGCTTCCGCTGCATTTCCATTCATTTCATTTTTCCCCCTTAAATTTGTACGAAAATATCGACCTTTATTTTTTGTTTAATGGTTCACAATTGCATACATTGATAAAAATACTTTTTTATTCTTTTCCAAAGATTTTGTTCCGAATTGCAATTCCTGTTGGTGTGGCAGCAACCCCACCTAAACCTGTTTCCCTTAATTCACGCGGCATACGTCTACCTACTTGGTACATCGCTTCAATGACTTCATCTGCATCAATTAAGTTTTTTACACCCGCTAAGGCTAAATCTGCTGCAACTAACGCATTTGCCGTTCCAACGGCATTCCTTTTGACACATGGAATTTCCACTAAGCCTGCTACTGGATCACATACTAGTCCGAGTAAATTTTGTAAGGCAGTTGAGAAGGCGTGGGACGATTGCTCTGGTGTTCCTCCCGCAGCTTCTACTGCAGCAGCTGCCGCCATAGCCGAAGCACTTCCTACCTCAGCTTGACATCCTCCCATCGCTCCGGAAATGCAAGCATTATTCGCCACAACCATGCCAAACAAAGCTGTTGTAAAAAGAAAGTGTATTTGATCTTCGCGCCTTAAATTTAATTTATCTTTAATGGCAAACAGTACACCAGGTATTGTTCCACTTGCTCCCGCCGTAGGTGTTGCACAAATCACGCCCATTGCGGCATTCACTTCGTTAGTTCCGACAGCATTTTGCACACCTAACATCATTAAATCGCCAGATAACGTTTTCCCACTTTCACGGTATTTTTTAATTTTTACGGCGTCTCCACCAGTTAGTCCCGTAGGTGAAAACACACCATCACCTTCAGTACTTCTTTTCACCGCGTCTTCCATCGTTTTTAAATTTTTATCCATTCGTTCCCAAATTTCATCATAGGTAGCTTTCGTCATTTCCATTTCCTGTTCAATTGCCAATTCGTAAATTCGTTTTTGTCTTGTCTTTGCTGCTTCTACTATTTCTTTAATAGATGTGTACATGTTGATTCCCTCACTTCTGGCGTCATTTAAAGAATGATTATTTTTGCTATATCATTGAGTTTGTTTAATTCTTCACGCGCTTCATCATTCAATTGCGAATTTAAATCAAATTCGTACAAATATTTTCCGTTCTTTTCCATATATAAACTATCATTTATTTCCACATCGTACGATTTCAGTATTCTTCGTAGTTCAAGTTCAAGATTCACTTTTTCAGAAATTGCGATCATGATTGGCAATGATCCTTCCAAGTCTAAACTAAACCCATCTATGTCAATATGTTTTACTTTAATCAATCCACCACCTACGGAAATTCCAACAACACGGATCCATCGATTTTCATTTTCTAAATAAATGTCTGCTGTATTAGGATGACCAGCGGGACTTTCCCCTGTTTCTTCTATAAAGGAAATTTCAATCCCTTGCGATTTTGCTATTTTAATAGAGTCAGGAACACGACGATCATCCGTTGCAAAACCTAACACCCCAGCAATAATTGCAAAATCCGTTCCATGCCCTTTATGGGTTTCTGCAAATGATTCATAATATTTCACAACAACTTTTTTTGGGTAACCTTGTAATAATTTATTTGCAACTAATCCAATAGCTAAAGCACCTGCAGTATGAGAACTAGATGGGCCAATCATCACTGGTCCAATCACATCAAAACAACTTTTATAGTTTATTACCTTTTTTTCTTTCACAACAACGTTCATACCCAAACCTCCTTTTCGATTCACATTTGTATACAATCCGCTTAACCTGTAAGGGTTTCCATTTATGTAGAAAAAAATATGCCCATGTCTAATACTACTCTTTTAAACTTCTAATCTATTTGTGTAAAATTTAATAATAATGCAAGTAATAAAAAATTATTAAGATAATAAATTATTATCTTAATTAAAAATTATCACAGTAAAAATAAATTGTCAATAAGTGATAATAAAATATTATTTTTGTAACAATTTTTTATTATACAAGGAAGACTATGGTATAATTATTTTTATATAAAGAAGCTTTTTATGGTTTTTCTTAATATTTAAACCATGATTTTTCTATTAATATCATTTATATAAAGAGAGATTTCACAACAAAATACTTTGGATATGTAAAGAGGAGGACTGTTGGTTTGGATAAAGAACTTTTTCGACATTATAAAAATATTATGAACTATTTTGGAGAACTGCTTGGACCTAAATATGAATTAGTACTGCATATTTTACACCCAGATGGCGGTTCACATATTGGACATATCGTAAATGGCGAGTTAAGTGGAAGGTCTTTAAATAGTCCTCTGACGAATTACGCAAGGAAATTAATTGAGGAAAAAGTATATTTAGAAAAAGATCATGTTGTCAATTATGTAGGCGAAGGACCACGAGGGAAAAAGTTTCGTTCTTCAACAATGTTTATAAAAGACCACGAAGGAAAATTAGTCGGTCTATTATGTATAAACTTTGATGCCGATGCCTATCGAAAAGTAGCAAAAGATATTTTAAATCTAGCAAACTTAAACTGGGACATCGAATATATTGAAGAGAAAGCTGCACAGGAACAACCCGTTGAAACACTTTCCGAAAATATCAATAACATCATTTACTCCGTCATTGATCAAGATATTATTGAATCGGGTGCACAATTATCTCCCGAACAAAAACAAAAAGCAATCTCGAAATTGAAAGAATATGGTATTTTTGAAATTAAAGGAAAGATAACTGAAGTTGCCAAGGTTATGGGGATGTCGGAATCAAGTGTATATCGTTATTTACGACTTGTATCATTAGAGGAAAATAATAATTAAGCATGAAACTATTCATTTTAAAAAAATAAAAACAAGGCTGCTTATTGTGTATTCCCTAACAAACAATAGACAGCCTTTTTTTATTCCCTTTATTTTCCTACAGCTATTAACATACTTTGTAAAGTTATTCTTACAGCACCTGGTCCGGATATCAATAAACGAAAGAAGTGTTCAACCTTCTCTCCTAAACCACGTCATATAAATTCACACCGAAAATTTTCTCGTTGGATAAAATCGGAAGTAGGCGTTTCTGGACCGTTTTACAATCACCAAATTTAATGTCTTTAAGAAGTGTTTGCAGTTCTTCTAAAAGTGGATCTGGACTTAATTTCATCGGTTCCCCTTTATCATTAATTCCAAGTAAATAACGACACCAAGCGGCAATCGTAAGCGGAATGAACGTTAGCTGAGTCACGTCCAAATCCGCTCTTTCATTATACAACTTAATCGTTTCTCCAAACCGAATCGCTAGTTTCTGCGATGTATCTGTCGCAATTCTTTGTGGCGTATCGGGAATGTTTGGATTCGGTAGCCGAATTTCAATGACTTCTTTTATAAATTGTTCTAGATCAATTATTCCTGGGTTCGCTACTACTTTCATGCCTTCATCATAACCAATTCGTTCAACTAGCGCTTTTAAATCTTTATCTTGCATCTCAGCTGCAATTGTATCGTAATCTAGTAAACATCCAAAAACTGCTAAAGCAGTATGTAATGGATTTAAACAAGTACACCCCTTCATCCGTTCTACTAAATCGACGGTCTTTTTGTCTGTTAAATACACACCAACTTTTTAACGGTGGACGTCCGTTCGGAAAGTTATCCTCAATCACTAAATACCCTGTCTCTTCAGCGTTTACAAACGGTGCAATTGGTGATCTTTTTTCACGATAAATTATGTTCGCATCGGTAAAGCCTATTTCTTTTAACTTTTCTTCAACGATTGCAGCAGTCTCACAACAAATATAATCCCTTTCTATCCATGGTACAATCGCTTACACAAATCCATTAAAAGTATACTAGTTTCTATAGAGTGTTTGTATACTTGTACTCTATTTTATTTTATATCAATAGCAAAAATTGTCAAATTAGTGAACAAATATTAATTTACTAAAATATTTCACTAAAAAAATATAAGTAACCTATAATAAAAAGAGATTAGAAAATTTAAACAATTAGTTAGAAATCTATACTTTTAGCTTATTAAACAAATATAAGGAGAGAATTGGTATGTTATCATTCAACCACTTATCAAATCCCTACTCCGTTTCACGAAATTCAGTTTATGCAAAAAATGGTATGGTTGCAACATCACAACCACTTGCTGCACAAGCTGGGTTAGACATTTTAAAAAAAGGTGGAAATGCCATCGATGCAGCGATTGCCACAGCTGCAGCTTTAACCGTTGTCGAACCGACATCGAACGGGATTGGCGGGGACGCCTTTGCCCTTGTTTGGACAAAAGGGATATTACACGGTTTAAATGCGAGCGGACCATCCCCGATGTCCATTTCAATTGATGCTGTTAAAGAATTAGGTCATTCCGAAATTCCAGCCCATGGTTGGATTCCAGTAACCGTACCTGGCGCACCTGCTGCATGGGCAGAGTTATCAAAACGGTTTGGTAAACTTCCATTTCACGAATTGTTAAAACCAGCAATTACATATGCAGAAAAAGGATTTCCAGTTTCCCCCACATTAAGTAGATATTGGAGATTTGCATACGAAAAGTTTAAAAACACGTTAACCAATCCTGTTTTTCAATATTGGTTTAAAACTTTTGCTCCAAAGGGACGGGCTCCACAAGTTGGTGAAATTTGGGCATCGGTTGATCATGCAAAAACCTTACAATCAATCGCTGAAACGAATGGGGAGTCTTTTTACCGAGGAGAACTTGCGGAGAAAATTAGTACCTTTTCTAAAGAGACTGGTGGATTTTTAAAAGAGGAAGATTTGACAACTTACCAACCTGAATGGGTTGAACCAATTAGTGTCAATTACAGAGGTTATGATGTGTGGGAAATTCCACCAAATGGACAAGGGATTGTTGCGTTACAAGCATTAAATATTTTAAAAGGATACGAATTTCATAGTAAAGATTCGGTCGATACATATCATAAACAAATTGAAGCAATTAAACTCGCCTTTGTCGATGCAGCAAAATACGTCACGGAAAGAGAGCGAATGAATGTCACCGTTGAACAGTTATTAGATGAATCCTATGCGGAAAAACGCCGGGCATTAATCGGTGACGAAGCGATGATGCCTGAAGCAGGAGAGCCAAGCTCAAGCGGAACAGTGTATTTAGCAACAGCGGATAGCGAAGGCAATATGGTTTCATTTATTCAAAGTAATTATATGGGATTCGGGTCTGGTATCGTCGTACCTGGAACAGGAATTGCCTTACAAAACCGTGGACATAACTTCACACTTGATTGGAATCATGTCAATGCATTAGAAGGCGGGAAACGAACATATCATACGATCATTCCTGGATTTTTGACGAAAGATAATGTAGCAATTGGTCCTTTTGGTGTTATGGGTGGCTTTATGCAACCTCAAGGCCATGTCCAAGTCATTATGAATACAATTGATTTTGGACTTCATCCACAAGCAGCATTAGATGCTCCCCGTTGGCAATGGGTGAAAGAGAAAATTGTTCATGTAGAAGACCGCTTCCCACATCATATCGCACAAGCGTTGGCTCGAAAAGGACATAACATCCAAATCCAACTAGAACCGAATAGCTTTGGCCGCGGACAAATCATCTGGCGCGACAACAAAACCGGCGTACTCATCGGCGCCTCTGAATCCCGAACAGACGGTACCGTCACCGCTTGGTAGTTTGGTACAGGGGTAGTTTGGTACAGGGGGACGGGTTCGGTGTTCCATTTTTTGATTCACCGGGTCTGTCTCTCTTTTTCATTCCAGGGGAGGTACAAGGAAAGGGTGATACAAGGGGACGGGTCCGTCGGATACAAGGGGACGGGTCCGTCGTACCATTTTCTGATACATGGGACCTGTCCCTCTGTTTCATTAGTTCTAAGTCTTCTTTACACTCTTCTAAACGCCTTGAAATTTCTCTATCGATACTTTCAACTTGTTTCTCTAGGTACTCTATATGATTTAATTGTGTTTTTAACATAAACTGTTGATGAGTACCTATCAATCCCTTCAAGGCTTTCTTTAATTCTGGGATTTTATTTCTAAGTTTACCTAAAGAGAGTTCAGCAATAATTTCCGGATTATCTTCACCATTAATTAAGGAACGTAACATCTTCCTTCCAGAAACGCCTAACACATTTGAAGCTACAGAGCCCAGTTTAATGTTTGCACCTTCAAGTACCTTTTGAATTCGGTTAGATTCACGTGAGACCTCCTCAACTAAACTCCGTCTATAACGAACAAGTTCTCGAAGTTCACGTTGTTCTCTACTTGGAATATAACTACCTTTTAAAAGCCCATGTTGAAGTAATTGTGCAATCCATTGAGCATCTTTTACATCGGACTTTCTTCCAGGAACATTTTTAATATGTTTCGCATTCACAACTAGTGCTTTAATATCTGATAGTTCTAATAGGTTATATACAGGCTTCCAATAGACACCTGTACTTTCCATTGCGACAATAGGACAACCCATATCTTTAATCCAATCAAGCAACTCAAACAAATCTTCGGTCATGGTACCAAATGTCCGAAGATATTTCTTGCGCTCAACCAAAATGCAGGCAGTAATACTGTTCTTATGAACATCAAGCCCACAAGCAATAGGATGAATTGCTTCCATTACAAATACCTCCAATGATAAATGTAGTCGAGCTTCAAGGCATATTGTGCAATCTACCCTTCGTGCTCTTGGCAACAATATATTGTGCACTGAGCCTTTAAAACCAGTCTGTCCCTCGAGCTTATGCATCACGGTCCGTCGGCTTTAGCACTCGACTATCAACATCATTGACAAGGCATCAATTAAATAACCTTTTCATTCTGCATTGTGGAATTTACATTTCATTAATGTCTGTCCCCCCGTATCAGCACGCCTGGATAAAACACCGAACCCGTCCCTCTGTACCAAAAAAACATACTAACATTAGTAGTACAGACCTAGGCCAAGGTTTGTGCTACTATTTTTTTATAGTAGAAGTGAAGGAAGGTCGAACAGCCCCTGGGA
>NZ_JAACYS010000076.1 GCF_009996845.1 Pallidibacillus pasinlerensis
AAAACTGCAATAAATCAAAATGATTTATGCAGTCAAAATAGGTTCCTAAATACAATCATACTTAAAATAAAAAAGAAATAAACAAAAATGCTTATAGGGCTGTTCAGATGTCGGTTTTGACCTGAACGGCCTTATTATTATTAGATATAAAGAACCTGATGAATTAATTCTATTTGACATTCCTTAAGAGGGAAAAGTGAGCAATATCTTTTTTGATACATTCTACTGGACATAATGGCCGAAAGCATTTGTAATACTATCTAATGCAGTAATCTTTAATAACCTATTTATCCTGTAACGATTTATAATACTGTCCCTTTTCTCGGTATTCACGGTAAATCCGGTCCATTTCCTTATAATCATCTTCCGTTAATTCGCGAATTACTTTTGCTGGACGGCCAAAGGCTAAAGTTCGTGGTGGGATTTTTTTACCTTGTGGTACAAGACTACCTGCACCGATAAATGCATGTTCACCTATTTCAGCACCGTCTAAAATAATAGATCCCATTCCAATGAGTGCGTTTTTTCTTATAATACAACTATGTAATGTAACTTGATGCCCAACTGTTACGTTGTCTTCTAAAATTAATGGATTGTTAGGGCTTTGATGTAACATACATAAATCTTGAATATTTGTGTTTTTCCCAATTTTAGTAGGTGCTACATCCCCACGTATGACGGTATTATACCAAATGCTTGAGTATTCACCGATTTCAACATCACCTGTTACTGTAACAAAATCGGCTAAGAATACGGATTCTGCTATTTTTGGATAAGCCCCTTTGTATGGATAAATTTTATACATGAATTTTCCCCCTATTCTTAACAAATGATAGTACTATTTTACAATAAAATTCGAATATTTTGTGTCTAGCGACATTGCATTTTTCTTTTAAAGAGACTATTCGTTATAATGAAAGTAAGAACAAACGAAAGTAGTGAGGCGAAAATATTGTCAATACCAAAAAATCCAATTAATTTAATGAAGCAATGTTATCAAAAAGTTTTTCCTACTGTTAATCGTGAATTGAAACGATGGAATGAAAAAGCAAAAGCGATTCCAGATGCTGAATTGAGACAACAAGCATTAAATAGTCAAAGTGATAAACGATTTCACTGTGAGGGTGGGGCAATTCTAGCTTTATTAGCTAAGGATAAGTATGAAGCAGCTATTAAGTTTATAGTAGCGTATCAAACAATTAGTGATTATTTAGATAATCTTTGTGACCGTTCCACATCACTTAATCCTCTAGATTTCCGTACATTACATCAGTCCATGGTTGATTGTTTAAAAACTGAAAATAGTCCTGAAAATTATTATCGATTTAGAAATGAACAAGACGATGGAGGCTATTTACAGGAATTAGTTGAAACATGTCAATCCGTCTTAAAAGATATCAAAGGTTACTCTATAATTCGAAACTATTTAATAGAGTTATGCCAATATTATTGTGATTTACAAGTACACAAACATGTGAAAAAAGAAGAACGTTTACCGCGTTTGAAAAATTGGTTTGCAGCTAACCAAGAATCTCTTCCTGAAATGACGTGGTATGAATTTGCAGCTTGTTCAGGATCAACGCTGGGAATCTTTTGTTTAGTTTCATATGCAATGCGTGATGATTTTACAGAAGAACAGGCACAGGCAATCCGTGATGGTTATTTCCCATATATTCAAGGTTTACATATTTTGTTAGATTATTTTATAGACCAGGAAGAGGATCTAAAAGAAGGGGATTTAAACTTTTGTACGTATTATGAAAATGATGAAATGCTTTTAAGTCGATTTCAATTATTTATTGAAGAAGCGGACAAGTATACCGGAATATTACCTGATCAAAAATTTCATCAGATGATAAATCGCGGTTTATTAGGATTATATTTATCAGATCGTAAAATTAAATGGAAAAAACAAACCGAAATTATGGCTAGAAAAATACGTAAACAAGGTGGCTGGATTAGTCAATTCTTTTATATTAATGCGAAAATTTACCAAAGAAAACAACAAATTATATAGTTCAACTTTATCGTCGTTCAATTTAATCTGAACGGCTATTTTTTTGTGAAAATATATGTTAACTTAAACTTAAATAAGTTGACAAAAGAGGTGAATTCGATTATTTTTAGATTGTTAATAATATTTTGGAGGTAAAGTGTTATGCAAAGAAAAATGAGAACGATCGAAATTACGCTCGTAAGTTTATTTGTTGTTTTGATTGCAATAGGAGCTAATATTACAACAATTGCGCCGTTTTTAGTAGTTGGTGGAGTACCAATCACGCTACAAACCTTTTTTGCAATTTTAGCGGGATTAATCCTGGGAGCAAGACTAGGAACAATTTCAACTACTGTATATATGGTCGGTGGCCTCATAGGTTTACCATTTTTTGCACAATTTAAAGGTGGAATAGCTGCGTTATTTTTCCCAACATTCGGATTTATTCTTTCGTTTATTCTTGTGGCATTTGTTTGTGGAAAAATGGTAGAAAAAAAGAAAACTGTAACACCATATATTATTGCGGCATTAATAGGCACAGCGATTAACTACATTGTTGGAACAAACTGGATGTATTTTGCATATTTAAATTGGGCGGAGGCTCCAGAAGGCTTTACATATGGAATGGCGTGGTTATGGATGGTTGTACCACTACCAAAGGATATTATTTTAGCTGTTGTAGCAGGTATTTTTGCGCACCGTATGCGCTTTTCCGTTTTAACTAAGGGACAATTTAAACATTTACGAATTGGGGCGTAATCTAGGCTATGTGAGTAGCCTTTGCCCTTTTTTTAAATATGTAAATAGATATTGTTTTGTTAAAGGGGGAAATGAAATGGGAGAATGGAAGCAGTTAGCTTATGAAGTATTAGAGGGGAAAGAGTTAACGAATGAGGAAGCATTAAGTATTTTGAATGCACCTGATGAGGAATTACTTGAACTACTGCATGCATCATATATCATTCGTCATCGTTATTTTGGAAATAAAGTGAAGCTAAATCAAATAAATAACGTGAAATCAGGTATTTGTCCAGAAAATTGCAGTTATTGTGCACAATCAAGTATTTCGAATGCTCCCGTTGAGAAATATACGATGTTAAATAAGGATCAAATAGTTGAAGGGGCGAAAAAGGCTTATGAAATGCAAATTGGCACATACTGTATTGTTGCAAGTGGAAGAGGGCCAAGTAAACGAGAACTTGAAACGGTAACAGAAGCGGTAAAAGAAATTAAAGAACGTTTTAATTTAACGGTTTGTGCATGTTTAGGAATTTTAAAACCAGAACAAGCATTGCAATTGAAAGAAGCAGGTGTTGATCGATATAACCATAATATTAATACTTCAAAAAACCATCACTCCGTTATAACGACTACTCATACATATGATGATCGGGTAAATACAATCGAACATGTAAAGCAAGCGGGTATTTCTCCTTGCTCAGGTGTTATTGTAGGAATGAAGGAAACAAAACAAGATGTCGTCGATATGGCTTTCAGTTTAAAAGCATTAGATGCGGACTCGATTCCAGTTAACTTCCTTCATGCAATTCCAGGAACACCATTAGAAGGAACGAATGATTTAAATCCTCGTTATTGTTTAAAAGTTTTAGCGTTAATGCGCTTTGTAAATCCAACTAAGGAAATCCGAATTTCTGGCGGAAGAGAAGTAAATTTACGCACTTTACAACCATTTGGTCTATACCCAGCAAATTCCATTTTTGTCGGAGACTATTTAACAACGGATGGACAAGCAGAATCAACGGATTTCCAAATGTTAAAGGATTTAGGTTTTGAAATTGATTTTAAAGAAACGGCCGAAGTAGGTGCATAGTTATATAAAAAAGTTCGCCAAAATAGTGAATGGCGAACTTTTTCCTATAGATAAAAAATTAACTCCTCTTCTCAACCGCGATAATAAACGGCGGGTTATTTTTCTGATTTAAAAACTTGTAACAAAGAACATGGGCACGTTGTTGGTCAATGTTTTTCACATAATCTAATAACGCTTTTTTTTCTACATCGCCACCAGGATGGCCATGATATACAACGAAAACGATAATTCCTTCAACAGCCATTATTTCTAACAATTGTTCTAGTGCCTCGATGGTAGTGTCAGGTTTTGTAATAATATTATGATCGCCCTTTGGTAAATAGCCAAGGTTAAAGATCGCACCTTTTACTTTCCCATAAAATTCCTCTGGAATGCATTGTTTTATATTTTCATGACCAGTTTGAAAAAGTTCAACATTGTTTTGTAGGTTCTCCCTTTGCAGCCGCTCTGTTGTTCGTTCAATTGCTTCTTTTTGAATATCAAAACCAAATACTTTTCCTGTTGGACCAACTAAATTAGCTAAAAATACAGTATCGTTTCCGTTACCAACGGTTCCGTCGACGACAATATCTCCCGTTGTGGCAGCTTTTTCCATTAATGTATGGGAAAAGGGAAGGATTCTTTGTAATTTCATTGGTTCATCGCTTCCTTTTCTGTATTTTTTATATAATATTTACCTTGGTAACTTCCACGTCGTTCTAATTCTTGATCAATTGCATTTAATACATTCCATTTATTCACACTCCACATTGGTCCAATCATTAAATTCGCTGGTCCGTCTCCTGTAATTCGTTGAACAACCATTTCTGGAGGGATAATTTCCAACTGATCACAAACGAGGTTCACATATTCTTCAAATGAAAGAAACTCTAACATCCCTTTTTCATATTGTTTCACCATAGGTGTGCCTTTTAATAAATGAAGAAGGTGAATTTTAATACCTTGTACATCTAAGTTTGCAACTGCGCGAGCCGTTTCCATCATCATGTTATAATCTTCCTGTGGTAGGCCGTTAATAATATGACTGCAAATGCGAATATTATGTTTACGGAGCTTATTAACCCCGTCAATATAGCATTGAAAATCATGGGCGCGATTTACTAATTTTGCTGTTTCCTCATGGACCGTTTGAAGTCCTAATTCTACCCATAAATATGTCCGTCCATTTAGTTCTGCTAAATATTCAACAACATCGTCTGGAAGACAATCAGGTCTTGTTGCAATAGATAACCCGACAACACCTTCTTGTGCGAGAGCAGCTTCGTATTTTTCTCGTAATACTTCAACAGGAGCGTGAGTATTAGTAAAAGCTTGAAAATAGGCAATGTACTTACCGTTTTTCCATTTTTGATGCATTTTATCTTTAATTTCTTGGAATTGAACTTCAATTGGCTTTGCTCGGTCACCGGCAAAATCTCCTGATCCGGCTGCACTACAGAAAGTACAACCGCCATATGCAACGGTACCATCACGGTTCGGACAATCAAACCCGCCATCTAAAGCAATTTTGAAAATTTTTTCACCAAAATGATTTCGAAGATGGTAATTCCATGAGTGGTATCGTTTATTATCTGTTGAAAATGGAAATGGATTCATAGTAAAACTTCCCTTCAAATAATTACGTAGGCTTATCTACTTGTAATAGTAAAATAAAAAATACGAATCATAAGTCCGAATTCATTTTACCATTATTCCCATAAATTTAATAACAACTATTTACTTCAGATGTAGATAATATTTTTGAAAGAGTTCCTCTTTCATGTACTCGATAATGGCTTTCGAGGGGGTATACAATGACAACACGTGAATCGCTAGAACAGTTTTTAAGCGAATGTCAGCAAACGATTGATTATGCCCGTGCCCATTTAATTGAAGGATCAAGATTTGAACATTATGACGATGTTGGTTATACGAATGCTCAACTTGAACTTGAAAGACGATACAATGAATTAATGAAAATGTATCAATCGGCCAATGCTCAGCAACGGGAACAATTACATCGCATGCGTTTGCAACTACAGTCATTGCAAAATGAAATGACCTTACTCGACCATTAAGATTGATAAGGAAAAGGATTTTTATAAGTCCTTTTCCTTTTTATTTAAAAACGGTTTTATTTGCAATCTTAATGAAATAAATAATATTGTATAAGTATAAATATTTTATATATTCCAAAAAATAACCAGGAGGTAATTTAATGTATAAATTCGTTTTGCCTGTTGTGGAGTTTACTGAAGAACACAATCGATTTAGGTTGGAAGTGCGCGAGTTTTTACAAAAGGAAAGAGAAAAAGGTACATATGAAACAAGATGTGATTCATGGCTAAATGGTTTTAATCCTGAATTTTCACGAAAGCTCGGTGAAAAAGGATGGATTGGAATAACTTGGCCGAAAAAGTATGGAGGTTCGGAAAGAAGTGCACTTGATCGTTACATCGTTATTGAAGAACTACTTGCAGCAGGAGCTCCAGTAGCGGGACATTGGATTGCTGATCGTCAATCAGGTCCACTTCTATTAAGGTTTGGTACTGAGGAGCAGCGGAAGTTTTATTTACCGAAAATTGCGAAAGGTGAATGTTATTTTGCAATTGGTATGAGTGAACCAAATTCTGGTTCAGACCTTGCATCTGTTAGTACACGAGCTGTAAAAACAGATGGTGGTTGGATTTTAAACGGAACTAAAACATGGACGAGCGGAGCCCACCATGCCCATTATATGATTGTCCTATGTCGAACAAGGCCGAAAGATTCTCAAAATCGTCATGCAGGTTTTAGTCAATTAATTGTCGATTTATCTAGTCCTGGTGTAAGTATTCGACCAATCAAATATTTAACGGGAGCTGCCCATTTTAACGAAGTGTTTTTTGAAAATGTTTTTGTACCAGATGAAAACTTAGTAGGACAAGAAGGAAATGGTTGGAAACAAAATATGGCAGAGCTTGCCTATGAGCGGAGCGGACCAGAACGTATTTTAAGTACATATCCTCTTTTAGAAGAGTTAATTAAAGAATTAAAGGAAAACCAAGATTTACCTAGATTAACAGAGGCTATGAAACTAGTTGCTGAACTAAATAGTTTACGGCAAATGTCAATCGGTGTAGCGAAATATTTAGAAGAAGGAAAAGATGTTGGTATTACAGCTGCCTTAATTAAAGATATGGGAACAAAGTTTGAAAAATTAGTCGCTGAAATGACGAGATTACTTGTTAATGCTACACCATCACTAGATTCCGAAAAAACGATTGAGAAATATTTAGCTCAGTCAATTTTACATGCACCTGGTTTTACACTCCGTGGTGGGACGACTGAAATTTTAAGAGGAATTGTAGCGAAAGGAATGGTGGCGCAATGAGTGAAATGAGGGAACTAATGGTTGAGCTAACGGAGAAAATCTTGAAAGAAAATTGCTCAAAGGAATTGGTTGACCAAGCTGAAGAGGGGATTTGGCAGGGGAAATTATGGAAGTTAATTGAAGAAGCAGGGATTTTTACAATCGGTATTTCTGAAGATAGTGGTGGAACGGGTGGAGATTATGCTGACGGATTCCATGTTTTACGTTTAGTTGGAAAGTATGCTGTTCCACTTCCGGTTTCTGAAACATTAATTGGGAATTGGTTGTTACAGGAAATGGGGCTACAGCCTGAAACGAATCCTTTAACTATATCAATTAAAAAGGATGAATTTATTAATATTCAAGAAAAAGAGCAAGGGTTTTTAGTAACTGGCAAACTGACAAAAGTACCTTGGGGGAGATTTGCGAAAAAAGTTGTAACGATTGGTAAAAAAGAAGATGAAACTTATTTCATTTTGTTGCCAATTGAAGGTGCCAGTATCGAAAAAAGCACTAACCTTGCCGGAGAACCACAGGATACAATTTCTTTCGATCAAACAGTAACAGAACTACAAATGAAATTTGTGAATGTGGAAGGGTTAATAGAAAAGGTCCAAGATTTACAAGGATTATCGAAGGCTGCCATGATGAGTGGTGCGATGGAAAATATTTTAGATATGACGGTTCAGTATACAAGGGAGCGGGAGCAGTTCGGACGCCCAATTCATAGACAGCAAGCAGTTCAACAGTATTTAGCGATTTTAGCAGGAGAAACAGCCGCATCGTTAACGATTACAAATAAAGCAATTGAAGCATTTCAGGAAAACAATGATGTATACGAACTTGCCAGTGCAAGAGTAAAGACAAGTAGTGCCGCTGGTAAAGTTGCTGAGCTGTCACATCAAGTCCATGGTGCCATTGGTGTGACTTACGAACATCGTCTCCATCAATTAACGAGAAGACTATGGGCATGGCGAGAAGAAGCAGGGAATGAAAATGATTGGGCAGAAAAGTTAGCGCATAAAATATTAAATGATGATAAATCGACATTATGGGAATTTTTAACGAGAACGGGAAGTAAAAATCCAGTTGGATAAAAATGAAACTGTATTGAGGGATTTTTTTAATGAATGCTTTCGACAAGAACTTTATATAGTTTAATAGGAAAATAGGAGGATAATAATGGCAGATTTACTATTTTCAGTAGAAGATTCAATAGCACGTATTACATTGAACCGACCAGAGCGCATGAATGCATTCAGTGAAGAAATGATTAACAAATGGATTGAAGCACTTGAAACAGTCCGGGATTCGGATGAGATACGAGCAGTCATTGTTTCTGGAAACGGTAGAGGCTTTTGTGCTGGTGGCGATATTAAAGAAATGGCAAAGGGGAATGGATTTTTTAAGAGTGAGGAAGATATTTCAAGTACTGGACTTGCTCGAAAAAATTCTTTATGGAAAAAGATTCAACGCGTTCCTTTATTACTTGAAGAAATTGATAAACCAGTTATTGTTAAAGTTCACGGGTTTGCCTTTGGAGCCGGTTTAGATATGGCGTTAATGTGTGATATTCGAATTGTAGCAGAAAGTACGAAACTATCAGAAAGCTATGTTAATGTCGGCATTGTCCCAGGAGATGGAGGAGCTTATTTTCTACCGAGACTTGTAGGTGTCGATCGAGCGCTTGATATGTTGTGGACGGGAAGAGTGCTAACAGCGAAAGAGGCAAAGGAGATAGGATTAGTTACTTTCGTTGTTCCTGATGAAGAGTTGGAGGCATTTACAGAAGATTACGTTCAGAAATTAGTTAGAGGGCCACAGCAAGCGATTAGAATGATAAAACGAGCCGTATATCAAAATCAAAATATGGATTTGAGATCGTCATTAGATATGATTTCTTCCTTTATGGCCATCGTAACGGAGCTGGATGATTACAAAAGAGGTGTTCAAGCCGTCGTTGAGAAAAGAAAACCGGAGTTTGATTAGTATAATATTTTTCATTTCAAAGTCCATTCAAAAACATACCTAACGATATTATTAATATTTAAGTTTTTTGAGTGTAGTGGCGGCGACTCCAGCCGGACTAGCACGAGCCGAAGACCCCGCAGACGAGCTTGCGAGGCGAGGAGGCTAAGGCTGTGCCGGTGGAAAGCGTCCGCCGCCGAACTAAAAAGTAATGTTAGGAGCATTCTTTCTTGATTGCTCCATTTTTTTGTCACAAGAAAACATACAAATGAACTTTAATTGTTCCCGATTTTCTCAAATGGTAAAATTTATTTAAAGATTGTTGTTGGTTTGGGAGGGGGAATTAATAAATGGAGAAAAACTATGTTTTAGCCATTGATCAAGGGACGACAAGTTCACGCGCAATTTTATTTAATAAACAAGGTTCGATTGTAAACGTTTCCCAAAGGGAGTTCACATAAATTTTTCCAAAGTCTGGTTGGGTTGAGCATAATGCAGGTGAAATTTGGGGGTCTGTGTTAGCAGTAATTGCGGAAGTGTTGGCAGAATCAGGTGTCGATGCGAAAGATGTAGCTGCAATTGGAATTACGAATCAACGGGAGACAACTGTTGTATGGGATAAAACGACTAGAAAGCCAGTTTATAATGCAATCGTTTGGCAGTCACGACAAACAAATGACATTTGTGAACAATTAAAGGCAGATGGATTAAATGAAGTATTCCGGAAAAAAACAGGTTTACTTATTGATCCTTATTTTAGTGGAACGAAGGTAAAATGGATTTTAGATAATGTAAGTGGTGCAAGAGAGAAGGCGGAAAAAGGTGAATTACTTTTTGGCACAATTGACACATGGTTAATCTGGAAACTAACCGGTGGAAAAGTCCATGTAACGGATTTTTCGAATGCAGCTAGAACGTTAATGTATAATATTTAAGAATTAAAATGGGACGAAGAATTGCTCGAGATTTTAAATGTACCGAAAACAATGTTACCGGAAGTAAAACCGTCTTCCTACGTATATGGAGAAACAGAACCAAATTTATTTTTCGGACAAAAAATTGCTATTTTAGGAGTAGCTGGTGATCAACAAGCTGCCTTATTCGGTCAACCATGTTTTGAACAAGGAATGGCAAAAAATACATACGGAACAGGTTGTTTTATGTTAATGAATACAGGGGAAAAAGCCGTTCATTCAAACGACAATAACATGGGGAATCGATGGAAAAGTCGAATATGCACTAGAAGGTAGTATTTTTGTTGCTGGGTCGGCTATCCAGTGGTTGCGGGACGGATTACGCATGTTAAAAAACTCTGCGGACAGTGGAAAGTGGATCAACGTTTTGTAAACAATATGGATCAAGAAAAAGTAGACGAGTTATACAATGGTTGGCAAAAAGCAGTCCAAGCAGCGATGGTGTTTAAATTATAGATTTATGGTAATAATGGTGTATAAGTTTGGCTTAAATAAATAATTTTGTCACAAAACTATGCAAAAAGCATAACGTATATATTACAATTTTTGAAGAAAAGCAAAAAATGTATCATACACTTGCAATTTGTCGAAAGTTTCAATATAATATTTCCATAATTAACAAATTAATTAAGAAATTGGAAAGACTATGAGAAGGAGTAGTAATGTTCATTGCACTGTGTAGAGAGCTGGCGGTTGGTGCAAGCCAGTCTGGGCATAACATGAACTCGCCTTCGAGTCGCAAATATGAACATAAGTAGTATTTGCCGGATCGACCCACGTTACGGGCTAATGGAGCGAATATATACAGTTGGAATGAACTGTATATATTAAAATGGGTGGTACCGCGGGAGAAATCAATCCTCTCGTCCCAAATATTGACTTTGGGATGGGGGGATTTTTATATTTTTATATTTTTAACCAAGTCGTTCCGCAAAGTCTTGCTAATTGAAATACTATTTAAGGAGGAAGTAAACAGATGAGTTATAACCATCAGGAAATTGAGAAAAAGTGGCAAAATTATTGGTTAGACAACAAAACGTTTAAAACAGGCGAAGATATGAGTAAGCCAAAATACTTTGCGATGCCAATGTTCCCATATCCATCCGGAGCTGGACTTCACGTAGGACATCCAAAGAGTTATACAGCAGTAGATATCGTTGCAAGAATGAAAAGAATGCAAGGATATAATGTGCTTCATCCAATGGGATGGGACGCTTTCGGTCTACCTGCTGAACAATATGCTCTAGATACAGGAAATGATCCAGCAGAATTTACAGAAAAAAATATTGAAACATTCAGAAGACAAATTATTTCACTAGGTTTATCCTATGATTGGGATCGGGAGGTAAATACAACTGATCCGAAATATTACAAATGGACACAATGGATTTTTATCAAATTATTTGAAAAAGGTCTAGCTTATATTGATGAAGTACCTGTAAACTGGTGTCCAGCCCTTGGTACAGTTTTAGCGAACGAAGAAGTTATTGACGGTAAAAGTGAACGTGGTGGACATCCGGTTATTCGGAAACCAATGAAACAATGGGTATTAAAAATTACAGAATATGCGGAACGTCTACTAGAAGACTTAGATGAGCTAGATTGGCCAGAAAGTCTAAAAGACATGCAACGGAACTGGATTGGTCGCTCAGAAGGTGCGGATATTACATTTGACATTGATGGACATGATGAATCATTTACTGTATTTACGACACGTCCTGATACATTATTCGGTGCAACATATGCCGTCCTTTCACCAGAACATCCACTTGTAGATAAAATTACTACAGTTGAACAAAAAGCTGCAGTAGATGCATATAAAGAAGAAGTACAAAAGAAATCTGATCTTGAACGTACTGATCTTGCAAAAGATAAAACAGGTGTATTCACTGGTGCTTATGCAGTGAATCCAGTTAATGATGAAAGAATTCCAATCTGGATTGCAGACTACGTATTAATGTCTTATGGTACAGGTGCAATTATGGCGGTACCTGCCCATGATGAACGTGACTATGAGTTTGCGAAAAAATTTGATTTACCAATCCGTGAAGTTGTCGCTGGCGGCGATATTGAAAAAGAAGCTTATACAGGTGATGGACCTCACGTGAATTCCGATTTCCTTAACGGACTTAATAAAGAAGATGCAATTAATAAAATGATTGATTGGGTTGAGGAAAAAGGAATCGGTAAGAAAAAAGTACAATATAAACTTCGCGACTGGTTATTTAGCCGTCAACGTTACTGGGGTGAACCAATCCCAATCATCCATTGGGAAGATGGTACAATGACTGCTGTTCCTGAAGAAGAGCTACCACTTTTACTACCAGAAATGGATGAAATTAAACCATCTGGAACAGGTGAATCACCATTAGCGAACGCAAAGGATTGGTTAGAAGTTGTTGACCCTGTTACAGGTAAAAAAGGTCGTCGTGAAACAAATACGATGCCACAATGGGCGGGGAGCTGCTGGTACTATTTACGCTACATTGATCCACATAACGATGAGTTAATCGTTGATCCAGAAAAAGTGAAATACTGGTTACCGGTTGACCTTTATATTGGTGGAGCGGAACACGCGGTACTTCACTTACTATATGCTCGTTTCTGGCATAAAGTACTTTATGATATTGGTGTTGTGCCAACAAAAGAACCATTCCAAAAATTAGTGAACCAAGGAATGATTCTTGGTGAGAACCATGAAAAAATGAGTAAATCTAAAGGTAATGTAGTAAACCCAGACGAAATTGTTGATAGTCATGGTGCAGATACGTTAAGACTTTACGAAATGTTTATGGGTCCACTTGAAGCTTCAGCACCTTGGTCAACGACTGGTCTTGACGGATCTCGTCGTTTCTTAGACCGAGTTTGGCGTTTAATTGTCAATGATAATGGTACATTATCTGAAAAAGTCGTCAATAAAACAGGTGGCGAGCTTGAAAAGATTTACCATCTAACGGTGAAAAAAGTAACGGAAGATTACGAAGCATTACGTTTCAATACAGGTATTTCACAACTTATGGTATTTGTAAATGAAGCGAATAAAGCAAAAGAACTTCCAAAAGCTTATATTGAAGGATTTGTTAAATTACTTTCACCAGTTTGTCCACATATCGCGGAAGAACTTTGGGCTAAGTTAGGTCATACAGATTCTATTACGTATGCAGATTGGCCAACTTATGATGAAGCGAAAACGGTTGAAAATGAAGTAGAAATCGTAATTCAAATCAACGGTAAAGTAAGAGCGAAACAAGTCGTTGCAAAGGATATTTCAAAAGACGAATTAGCTGAAATTGCTCAAGCAAACGAACAAATTCAGCAACTACTTGAAGGGAAAACAATCCGTAAAGTAATTGCTGTTCCAGGTAAATTAGTAAATATTGTAGCAAACTAATGAGAAAGATGACCGTCTAAATAGGCGGTCATTTTTTGTGGGTTAATTGTTATAAAATTCTAACTATTAGTCAATAATGTGGTAAAAGGGGTGGTAGAATAATGGTTAGTGTAAAAGTATTTGATTATGAACACGAAAAAGATTTAGAAGTTGAAGTGAATCAGTTTTTAGAAAAACTCGACGAAGATCAGTTGATTGATATTAAATATCATGTGGCAACGATGTATGAAGAAGATGAGGAAGATCAAATATATTGTTTTTCGGCAATGGTGATTTATCGGAAATAAGTTAATCTTAATAGTGTTAGACATAATTTTAATTAAAAGCTTGATTGGTATAAGGGTTCTAGCCTGGCGGACTAATTCACGTAAAAAAATGGTACACGGGACCCGTCCCCGTGTACCAAATTCCCGTGTACCAAATTAATTTTGAAGGGCAAATTGCCCTGCGTTCATGCCAGCTAACCGACCGGTAACAAGGGCTGATGTAATATTGAAGCCTCCTGTATAACCGTGAATATCTAACACTTCACCAGAAAAATAAAGACCTTCCATTTTTTTCGATGCCATCGTTTTCGGTTCGATTTCTTTTATTGAAACGCCCCCACCTGTAACAAAGGCTTTTTCAATCGGTAATGTTCCATTGACTGTAAAACGGAAATCTTTTAATAGATGGGCAAAGGCTCTTAATTTGTCTTTCGCTATTGAATTCATTGGGCTATTCTCGTCAATTTCAGCTTGCTTTAATAGAAATACTAAATATCGTTCAGGAACAAACCCTTTTAATGCATTTTTTGCCGCTTTTTTCGGCTCTTCCTTCACTTTTTTCATTATTTCTTGGAACAATACTTCCTCGTTCTGACTTGGCAAAGCATCTATTTTCATCGTCACTCGTTTCGATGTGCCTTTTTTCAGTTCTTTTACGACGAATTGGCTACAGCGTAACACGGCCGGACCGGAAATACCGAAATGGGTAAAAATCATATCCATTTTGTGTGTGATGATCGATTTTCCTTTATGATTCAAAACAGATAAACCAATGTCACGTAAAGAAAGACCTTGTAAAATTCGTTCTTTTATAAAAGGTTCATTAGATGTAACCGGTACTTCAGTTGGATATAAGTCAGTAATTGTATGTCCAGCTTTTTTCGCCCATGGATATCCGTCGCCTGTTGAACCAGTGTAAGGTACAGATTTTCCTCCAACTGCGACGACAACAGCCTTTGTTTCGATCGTCTCGCCAGTTTTTAATAATACTTTTGCAACACGGCCATTTTCATAATCGATATCTTCTACAGGACAATTCGTTTTAATCGTTACATTTAATTGTTTTAAACGAGTGAGTAAGGCGTTTACCACTGATTTGGCATCATTTGATACCGGAAACATGCGTCCGTGATCTTCTTCCTTCAGTTTTACACCTAAGTTTTCAAAAAAGCGAATGATATCTTCATTATTAAAAATGGAAAATGCGCTATATAAAAATCGTCCATTTCCAGGTATATGTTTAACAATTTCATCTTGAGGTAATCGGTTTGTAACATTACAACGTCCGCCACCGGAAATAGCTAATTTTCTTCCTAATTTATTTCCTTTATCGACAAGCATCACTTTTGCTCCAGTTTCACCTGCTGCAATAGCTGCCATAAGGCCACTTGGACCACCGCCGATTACTAGTACGTCTGTTTTCACAGTTTTTCATCCTTGTCTGTTTAGTTTTTTCCTTATAAAAAATTCTTTCCTATTATACAAAAAAGAGAACAGTAAAGAAAGTGGATAAAAATGCGAGTTAATTTTTTCTATATGAGTACTA
>NZ_JAACYS010000077.1 GCF_009996845.1 Pallidibacillus pasinlerensis
TAACCTTTTTTCTTGTTTGAAATTCCTTTCCAATTCTTGTAAGTTAATATAATAGAGGAATTGTCACTACTATTAATAAATAGTTAGGAAAGTTCTTTCAAAAACTTTAGATACAGCTAAGAAAGAATGGTGATTTTTAAATATGATTCAATTATCAAGTCGATTAAAAACAGTTGCAGAATATATTCCTAATGGTAGCTTTTTAGCTGATATTGGTTCAGATCATGCATATTTACCAATATTTGCTTTTCAAAATAATATAATTCGAGGAGCGATTGCGGGGGATGTAGCGGATGGACCAATTGCTGCCGCACAGGCGAGTGTTAATGAAGCGGATTTAACCGACGTAATCGAGACTCGTAAAGGAAATGGTTTAGCAGTAATAAGTGATGAAGATCAAGTTGATTGTGTCACAATTTGTGGAATGGGTGGCTCACTAATTGCTTCGATTTTAGATAATGACAAGGACAAGTTAGCTACGGTTAAAAGGTTAATTTTACAACCAAATATATCAGCGAATGTGATTCGTCGATGGTTGATTCAACACAATTGGGAATTGCTAGCTGAAAAAATTTTAGAGGAAGATGGTCATATATATGAAATTTTAGTTGCTGAAAAAGGGGATAGCTATAAACCTTATAATCAAGATAAAATAGATCAAGAAATTTTATTTGGACCATTTCTTTTAAAAGAAAAATCACCAGCATTTTTAGAAAAATGGAGTCGTGAATATAAAGAGTGGAATAGAATTTACGAGCAATTAAATAAGGCTGTTGAAAATGAACAAATTCATAAGAAAAAAAAGCAGCTGAAAGATTATATTGAATGGTATGAGGAGGAGATTGGCCATGAAACATCCGAACGGTCATGAGATTATTCAATTGTTTGAGCAATTTGCACCGAAACATTTAGCAATGGATGGAGATAAAATAGGACTACTAGTTGGTTCATTAAATCAAACGGTGAAAAATGTATTAATTGCTTTAGATGTTACTGAAGATGTTGTTGATGAAGCGATAGCGAATGATGTTCAACTTATCATTGCCCATCATCCATTAATTTTTAATCCATTAAAAACAATTCGTACAGAAGATGCTTATGGAAAAATAATTTCAAAATTAATTAAACATGATATTGCAGTATATGCTGCCCATACTAACCTAGATATTGCTAAAGGTGGCGTTAATGACATGTTAGCTGACATACTCGGTGTAAAAAACACTGAAGTATTAGTTCCTACATATGAAGAACCTTTGAAAAAATTAGTTGTGTATGCACCGGTTGAAGATGCAGAAAAAATACGTAAAACGTTAGGGGATTACGGAGCAGGTCATATCGGTGATTATAGTCATTGTTCCTTTTCAAATGAAGGTACAGGTAGATTTCTCCCAGGAGAAAACACGAATCCTCATATTGGAACTGTTGGTCAATTAGAAGCGGTTCGAGAAGAAAGAATTGAAACGGTCTTTCCTGCCAGCATCGAGAAGAGACTAATTAAAGCAATGTTGAAAGCTCATCCGTACGAAGAACCAGCCTACGACATTTATCCACTAGATTTAAAAGGAGAAACATATGGTTTAGGTCGTATCGGATATCTAGATGAAGAAATGACACTTGAGGAATTTGCCCTTTTTGTTAAAAAACAATTAGATGTAACAGGGGTACGAGTAACAGGGAATTTACAAGATAAAGTGAAAAAAGTGGCCATTGTTGGTGGAGATGGAGGAAAGTATTATACGACAGCAATCCGTAAAGGTGCAGATGTCTTTATTACAGGCGATATGTATTATCACACAGCCATCGATGCGAAACTTGATGGGTTAAATTTAATTGACCCAGGACATAACGTCGAAAAAGTGATGAAACAGGGTGTAGCTGATAAACTTACCGAAATGTGTGAAGAGAAAAAGCTTGATGTAAATATAATCCCTTCAAAAATTAATACAGACCCGTTTTATTTCTTATAAGATCGAAAGTGAAAGTTTAATGAATAAAATATTGAAAGCCCTACGAGACTTGAAAAAAACATTCGTATTTTTTCTGCGGTGTAATCCTCCGCAGAAAATTCAATGTCCTGCGGGATGAGCGTGAGTCTTGAGACCCCACAGACGAGCATGCGAGTCGAGGAGGCTCAAGCCACGCCCGCGGAAAGCGAGTAGGGCTTTCTAGTATTAACTTATTTTAATTCAATTTGCTTTTTGCTGTTCTTGTTTATTAAGCTTTCTTCTTAACTTTCGGAAGTATTTTAGTTAATGGCACTTTCCGTTCACGGATCCAAGTAGACTCATTTTCTGGATCAAACTGTTCAAGGAACTGGATAACTTCCTTCGTAATCGGGGTTGGTGTAGATGCACCTGCAGTCACAGCTACTTTTTTCGCATCTTTGATCCAATCGATATCGATTTCAGTTACATCGGCTACACGATAAGCCTTCGTACCAGCAATTTCTTCCGATACTTGTGCTAATCGGTTAGAGTTATTACTTTTCGGATCTCCGACAACAATTAAAACATCTGCTTCACCAGCTTGTTTAGCAACTGCTTCTTGCCTTTGTTGTGTAGCAAGACAAATCTCATTGTGTAACTCTGCATGAGGATATTTTTCAAGACAGTAGTCCATAATATCTTTAACATCCCATTGGCTCATTGTCGTTTGGTTCGTTATGATTATTTTTTCATTATCAATTGATAATTGTTTCGCATCTTCCATCGTTTCAATTAAATGAACGGCGTGTGGAGCAACTCCAACTGCTCCTTCTGGTTCTGGATGTCCTTTTTTACCAATATAAATGACATCATAGCCTTCATCCGTTTTTTCCTTAACTAATTCATGTGTTCTTGTTACATCAGGACAAGTTGCATCTAATGTAACGAGTCCTTTTTGCTTTGCTAATTCTCTTACTTCTGGTGAAACACCATGGGCAGTAAAAATTACAGTTCCTTTATCAACTTTTTCTAAAATTTCTTTTCTATTGTTACCATCTAATGTAATTATTCCTTCTTCTTCGAATGCTTTCGTTACGTTTGCATTATGAACGAGCATACCGAGTATGTATATTGGTCGAGGTAGACTTTCATCTAAAGCAGCATTTCGTGCGACGACCATTGCATCGACAACACCATAACAGTAACCGCGGGGGGATACTTTTATAACCTCCATATGTTCTCCTCCTAATTATGTCAAACTAATCTTATTATATCGAAGTCTTCTAATTCTGACAAAGAGAACATGCAAAATAGCTTTTCTTGTTAAGATTGCAAAAAATAAAAACCATTAATTATACAAGTTGATTGAAGAAAAAAGAAAACTCCTTAAATAAGGGAGCTTTAACAGTTATTAAATAAAAATTTTAGGTATTGACTTTTTTTCTTTAAATCTTGATTGTGAGTTTTGTTTATTTTTTTCAGCAGTATGACTCACTTTCACTTGTTTATTATTACCATAATTTTCTTCTTTAAAAAAATCATTATTAAATATATCATCATTTTTTTGCTCTTTTGTTTGATTTTGTTCTTGCTGTTTTTCATCATCTTGATTAGAATCATTATTTGTTGTTTCATTATCTAATCCGCGATAAATTTTCCAAAGTGCGGGTAAATTTTTTACAATCGGACCGTATTGTTGAATCATTCCACCGATTTGTTGCCCAGTTCTTAAAACTTGTTGGGTTTGACCTAAAAAACGAGAAATGGAATCTGGATTTAACCAACTCGGGATATTTGCTTGTGATTGTCTCGTAATTGGCCCGAATTGAAATGGATTTGTCGGTTGTGGTGTTTGTCTTCTATTCAATAATCTTGAAAGGAGCCCACCAGCTCTATTCGATTGCCGCATTCGATTCATTTGATTAGGATTGCGAAATGGTCCGCGCCTTTGTCCCATTGGTTGATAATAATACTGTTGTTGATACATTCGTTGAGGGTACATATTTTGCGGTGGATATTGTCCCATTACATAGCCAGAAAAGGGACTTCTTGGTATTTGTTGGAATCTTGATGGCATTTTCATCCTCCTCTACGCCAAGGCTTCTCTTTTAACACGATATGCAATAAGTAAAAAACGGTTAAGTATTTCTTTTATTTATTAATAAATCGGTATGAGTGGAGTTATTTTTCCGTTTTATTGTATAATACTAAGTTGAGGCTATTAATTCGTATATAGTTAGGAGTTCGTTTAATTATGAAAGAGACAAAATTTACTAGGTTTCCTTTGAAGCCATTTTTATATGAAGGATTAAAATCTATCGGTTTTTATGAACCGACAGATATTCAAGAACGAATTATTCCAAGAGCATTAAAAGATGTATCTGTTGTTGGTCAATCCCAAACAGGTACAGGAAAAACCCATGCATTCCTTTTGCCAATTCTTACCAAAATAAATCCGAATATTCAAGAGGTCCAAGCTGTAATTACTGCCCCGACGCGTGAATTGGCGAATCAAATCTATCATGAAGTACTAAAACTAACTAAGTTTTGCGAAAAAGAAGAAATGATCACCGCAAGACTTTTAGTTGGTGGTACAGATAAAGCACGTACGATTGAACGATTAAAACAGCAGCCACATATTGTCATCGGCACTCCCGGTCGTATTTACGATTTAATTAATGAACAAGCCCTATTTGTTCACACTGCTGAAATGATGGTTGTCGACGAAGCGGACTTAATGCTTGATATGGGCTTTTTAGAAGATGTCGATAAAATTGCCGGACTTATGCCTGAGAAGTTACAGATGTTTGTTTTTTCTGCGACAATTCCTGAAAATTTAAAGCCATTTTTGAAAAAGTATATGGAAAATCCTGAATTTGTTCAAGTTAATCTGAAAAAACGGACAGCAAGCTCTATTGAACATGTGCTGATTCCATATCGCCATCGTAATAAATTAGATATTCTTGATAATTTATTACAAATTTACAATCCTTTCTTAGCGATTGTTTTTACAAATACGAAAAAAATGGCTGATATTGTAGCAGATGGGTTAAGTGAGCGTGGATTAAAAGTTGGGATTATCCATGGTGATTTATCGCCGCGAGATCGGAAAAAGATGATGCACCAAATTCGTAATTTAGAGTATCAATATATCGTTGCGACAGATCTTGCTTCTCGTGGAATCGACATAGAAGGTGTAAGTCACGTAATTAACTATGAATTACCAAATGATTTAAACTTCTATATTCATCGTTCTGGAAGGACGGGAAGAGCTTCCTATACAGGTATATCGGCAGTTATATATGATGAACAAGATGAATTAAAGGTTTCAAAGCTTGAAAAAATGGGGATTACTTTTAAAAACATGGATATTGTCGATGGTGAGTTAGTCGAGATTCAAGATCGTAACGTTCGGAAACTGCGAAAAAGGACAACATCTAACATTGAATCAGAAATCATTCACAAAGTAAGAAAACCGAAGAAAATAAAACCTGGCTATAAAAAGAAATTAAAGGCAGAAATTGAGAAACAAAAACGAATGATGCGCAAAAAAAGCAAAAAGTAAAAAACAGATATATTGGAAGAGGGGAACAAAATGTTAAAAATTGGATCACATGTATCGATGAGTGGGGATAAAATGCTTCTAGCAGCAAGTGAAGAAGCGGTATCTTATGGATCGACTACATTTATGATTTATACAGGTGCACCACAAAATACACGGAGAAAAAGTATCGATAAGTTAAATATTGAAGCAGGACGAGCTCATATGGAGGAAAACGGTATTCAAGACATCGTTGTTCACGCGCCATACATTATTAATATCGCTAATACAACAAATCCGAGAACTTTCCGTCTAGGTGTGGATTTCCTGCAAACGGAAATTGAACGAACAGAAGCGCTTGGTGCAAAACAAATTGTTCTTCATCCGGGCGCTCACGTTGGAGCTGGTGAAGAAGTAGGTATTAAAAAAATTATTGAAGGTTTAAATGAAGTTCTTTCCCAAGAAGCAGATGTTCAAATTGCTTTAGAAACGATGGCAGGGAAAGGTTCCGAGTGTGGAAAAACTTTTGAAGAGTTAGCAATGATTATTGATGGTGTAACAAATAATGAGCGCCTTTCAGTATGTTTTGATACATGCCATACAAATGATGCTGGGTATAATGTGAAAGAAGATTTTGATGGAGTTCTTAATGAATTTGATAAAATTATTGGAATCGATCGTCTAAAAGTTCTTCATATTAATGATAGTAAAAATCCGCTTGGTTCAAGAAAAGACCGTCATGAAAATATCGGTTTCGGTACAATCGGATTCGAGACTTTAAATTATATTGTTCACCATCCACAGTTACAAGATGTTCCAAAAATATTAGAAACTCCGTATGTAGGAGAAGATAAAAATAATAAAAAGCCACCATATAAATTTGAAATTGATATGTTTAAAAATCAAAAGTTTGATGAAAATGTGTTAGAAAAAATATTAAATGCATAAACAATGTTTAGGGCTTCCATTTTGGAGCCCTTATCCTGTTTAGGGCATACTAATTTACGAAATTAGAAAATAATTGATTCACTTTTTTAGCTGTTTCTGGCCCGGCAATATTACTAATTTCTTTTAATAAATTTTCACGATCTGTTTTATTGAAAACATCGATATTTTTTCCCTTTAAATATCGAGAAACTAATTCAGCTTGCTCTAAAGTGACATCTATATTGAATTGAAAGGCAAATTTTTGTAATTCTTTTCCTGATATTCCATTTAATTTTGCATTAATAATTTTCTCTAAAAACTTCACTATTATTCCTCCCCCCATTCATACTTTATGACGCTCAAAAATAAAATGTTCCAAATATTTAATGGTTAAAATCTAATTCTTTACAGTACATTTATATTTTTGTATACTGAATTAGTTAAATCGTAATCATTCCTAATAAGAGAAAGAACTTGAAAATAAAGAAGGGTGACATGATGGAAAATAAGGCACCAATTATAGAAATAAATAATCTTTCTTACCGATATGCTTCCGAAGATGTGTTAAAGGATTTAAATTTAACGGTACATAAGGGAGATTTTTTGGCGATTCTTGGACCAAATGGATCAGGGAAGTCAACGCTTATAAAACTTTTATTACAACTTTTAAAAAATCAAAAAGGTGAAATTTTTATATACGGAACACCAATTGAAAAATTCTATGCTTGGGAGAAAATTGGATTCGTACCACAGAAAGCAAACGCTTTTAATACTGGTTTTCCAGCAACAGTTTATGAAGTTGTCCGTAGTGGCTTAACGAAAAAAACCGGATTATTTCATTTTTATCCTCGGAATGTTAAAGAAAAGGTTATTGACGTTTTACGCGCTGTTGAAATGGAAGATTTAATTAATCGAAATATCGGTGAATTATCAGGAGGACAACAGCAACGAGTATTTATTGCTCGGGCACTCATTAGCGATCCGGAAATCATTTTATTGGATGAACCGACGGTAGGTATTGATTCTAAACGTGTTGCTTCCTTTATAAACTTGTTAGAAAGATTAAATAAGGAAAAAAATATTACGTTAATCATGGTTACACATGATTTAAGTGCAGTTATTAATCAAGTAACTCATATTGCGTGGCTCAATCGGTCTTTACAGTTCCATGGTTCGGTAAAAGAGTTTAAAAACATTAATAAAGTTAATGCACAGTCTTTTTATCAAACGGATTTGGAAAGTGTAAGCAATGTGCAAGTAAATGGGGGAAAACATTGATGTTTCAAACGTTTTTACAATATGAATTTTTACAAAACTCATTTCTAACAGGTATGATCATCGGAATTATCGCACCACTTTTAGGTGTATTTATTGTCGTAAGGAAAATGTCTCTAATTGCCGATGCGTTGAGCCATATATCCTTATCCGGTATTGCTGCAACAATGCTCGCTGCCACATATTCACCGTTTTTTGCCGGAATTAGTCCTTTATATGGAGGAATGTTATTTTCAGTTATTGGCGCATTATTTATTGAAAAATTAAGATCAGTGTATAAACATTTTGAAGAATTGTCAATTCCAATTATAATGTCCATTGGAATTGGTCTAGGGGTTATTTTCATCTCACTCGCTGATGGTTTTAATAATGATTTGTTCGGCTATTTATTTGGTAGTGTGAGTGCGGTAAGCCGTACCGATTTATATTCCATTTTTATCATCGGCCTTTTAGTTGTCCTAATTATTATCTTTTTATATAAAGAATTATTCCTGCTCGCTTTTGATGAAGAATACGGAAAAGCTCAAGGAATTCGAGGTAATATTGTTCATCTTATTTTTATAATTCTCGTCGCTTTAGTCATTGCAATATCGATACGTATTGTTGGTGTTCTTCTCGTTTCATCGCTTATGACATTACCGGTTGCTGCGAGTATGAGAATGGCAAAAAGTTTTAAACAAACCATTATTTTTTCAATTATTTTTGGAGAAGTTTCCGTCGTTGGTGGTCTAATCAGTGCATTTTATTTAGATTTAGCACCAGGTGGAACTATCGTTTGTATATCTGCAGTAATCCTCATTATTACGATTCTTTATAGTAAAAAATTGAAATATAATGCCAGATGAGTGGGAGGGAGTTTCTTATGAACGTTTCTGAAGCGATTCAACTGCTGAAGGATCACGGCTATAAATATACTGGAAAAAGGGTGGACATGCTAGAATTTCTATCTGAACATGATAAATATATGTCGGCAAAAGAAATTTTAGAAGGAATGAAAGATACGTATCCGAATATGAGTTTTGATACGATTTATCGTAATTTGGCTTTATTTGAAGAACTAGAAATTGTTGAAACAACAGAGTTATTTGGAGAGAAACATTTCCGGTTTTCTTGTACCCATGAAGAACATCATCACCATTTTATTTGTTTACAATGTGGTAAGACGAGAAAAGTTGAAATATGTCCAATGGATCATGTCCGAAATGAATTGCAAGGATACTCTATTTCTGGTCATAAATTTGAGGTCTACGGGTATTGTAATAAGTGTCATTGATATTTAAGGAGGCTTCCAAATATGCGGAAAGCCTCCTTAAATATTGGTTAGCTATTTTTTAACCATTCTTCAACCCGCTGTTTTGCTTCCAACCAAGATTTAACACGAATGATTCCGTCGGGAAGTGGTTTGCGGTTATAAGGAGTATCGAATAAAATAACGGGTATTTTACATTCTTCATGAATTTCGATTGCATTTTCATAACGGTCTTCAAAGAAAATATCAACATTCCATTCTCTAGCCGCTTTTACTTTATTATGCGACCCTAATAAAATAATTTCATCGTATCGAATACCGTGCCGATCAAGCCAGGCCTTCGTTATATCGAAATTTTTACTATTTCTTGCACTAATAAAGTACATTTGATGTTTTTTATCCCATTCATTTAATACTTCTTTTGCCCCTTCAGCAATTGGGGATTTTTCGTAAATTTTCCCTTCATTTTCTAAATACCAATCATAAAATTCTTCTTTGGATACGGGAACGAAAGGTGTTAAGTCATACTGTGTTATATCATCTAATGTTAATTTTAAGTTAAACCCTTCATTTAAAAAAGGAACGAGAGCTTCTGGTGAAGTAACTGTTCCATCTATATCAATACCAAAACGTTTCTGCATGTTCTTTGCTCCTTTGAAAATGTATTTCCTATTTAGTTTAACATATATGTCTATTTGTTCCATATGTATGTTTTGTGTGTTTTCATATTTAGCAAAATATTTACAGTGTATTTGAATCCTCAATTGTTCATACTATTAATGCTCCCAAGGAAAGTGAGGGGAAAATATGAATCAACACCATCATCGTTCAAGATCCAAAAATGTCGATAACAGTGTAAATAATGGCTATCAAGATTATTTAACAGGCTATGACGACTATGATGATTATAATGAAGAAACAGCAGCAGAATTTTATGCTCCAGTACCTGTCCGAAGTGAACGGGATGAAGAAAAGCCAGAACATGAAAAATCAGGCAGAGGCTTTGGATATATTGCATTAGCATTATCCTTTTTATCCCTCTTCGTAACTTCAGCTCCTATCCTTTTTGGAGTGGCAGGTATAGTTTTAGGATTTATTGCAAGAAACAGAGGAGCTACAGGACTTGGAAATTGGGCAATTGGTTTGGGAGCATTGTCCGTAGTCATTAGTTTGTTTTTCATTCCACTCTTTTATTAATAATAAAGGTCAGAACCCGATATTGGGTCTGACCATTTTAATTACTGTTGATTTTGTAATGCTTTTTCTTTTTCCTTCGCATAATATTCTTCAGCTAAAGCGTCGATTTCTTTCTTCAATTCTTCAACCATAATTTCTTCAGGAACTTTTCGTATAATTTTTCCTTTTCTAAATAACAAGCCTTCACCACGTGCACCAGCAATTCCAATATCAGCTTCTCGAGCTTCTCCAGGTCCATTTACTGCACAACCTAAAACAGATACTTTAATAGGTGCTTTAATATTTTGGATATATTCTTCGACTTCGTTGGCGATACTAATTAAATCAATTTCAATCCGTCCACACGTTGGACATGAAACTAGAGTTGCTGCATTGGAAATTAATCCGAATGATTTTAATAATTCCCGTGCCACTTTAACTTCTTCAACTGGATCTGTACTTAATGAAATACGAAGTGTATTTCCAATGCCTTTACTTAACATAGCACCTAAGCCAGCTGCGCTTTTAATTGTCCCAGCGAACTGTGTCCCTGATTCAGTAATACCTAAATGTAATGGATAATCAAAAGCTTTTGCTGCTTTTTCGTAGGCTTCAATCGCTAAATTAACATCGGATGCTTTTAAAGAGACGATAATATCGTGAAAATTTAATTCTTCTAAAATTTTTATATGGTGAAGGGCACTTTCAACCATACCATCTGCAGTTGGGTAACCGTATTTTTCTAAAATATGCTTTTCTAAAGATCCAGCATTAACCCCGATTCGGATAGGAATCCCTTTTTCTTTAGCTGCGTTAACAACTGCTTCAACTTTATCTCTTTTTCCGATATTTCCTGGATTAATTCTTACCTTATCCACTCCACCTTCAATCGCTTTTAAAGCATAACGATAATTGAAGTGAATATCTGCAACGAGTGGAATGTTAATTCGCTTTTTTATATCTGCAATCGCATTCGCTGCTCGTTCATCAGGAACAGCAACACGAACGATTTGACAACCAGCTTCTTCTAAACGTTTAATTTGTGCTACAGTAGCATCTACATCATGTGTTTTTGTCGTTGTCATACTTTGAATATGAACTTGGTTATTGCCACCGATTGTTAAATTTCCAACTTGTACAGGCCGAGTTTGCGTACGATGCGTAATTTCACCCAAGATTATTCTCTCCCTTTTAATGAAATCCATTTACATATTTAATGTTAATAATTTATATGTAACCTATTACATTTTATCAATCATTTGCACTTTGTATCAAGAAAAACTACTATTAGAAAAATTGAATATAAAAGGATCATTCAGCGATTTCGTCATAATAGGGTATTCTGTAAATTTGACCTGGTTGCATTTGCTCAGGTGTAATACCGTTATTTAAATAAATAAAGTCTTCTACAATTTGCTCGATCGGAACATGTTCAGGGAAAAAACCTTGGCTTTCAATTAATGATAATAATGTATCTCCTGGTTTTACAGTAACTTCAAAATATTTATAAGTTGTCATTGTTTCTTTCGTATCTTCAACATCAGCATCAATTTCAGTCAAAAGTAGGGTGCCTTTCGTTAAATCAATAAACACAGCGTAAATAACTAAAATAATTAAAACCGAAGTAAGGGCACGCTTCATATATTAATCCCCTTTCCTTAAAATGCCTTTAATTTTAATATTATCCAATTTTTTATTTATTCCTGCAGACTAGAATAAATCTTTTCTTCAATAATTTTAATAATCTTGCAACAGAATGGAATCATAAATAAAAATCACCCGTCCACGTCCCTTTGTAACTTTTTTGTAATATAGATGAAACATCAAAGTAATATTGTTGTACTTTGTTAAAAATATGTAAATTTTTGTCGAGTAATATTTACATTATGTGTATTTTTTAACTATAGTTTATTAGGGGTTTCATTTATTAAAAAATTTATTAGGGGTTGAAATTATACATATGGATATTCAACAGATTATTTTTCAATTTATCGGTGGATTAGGTATCTTCCTTTTTGGTATTAAATCAATGGGAGATGGATTGCAAAAATCTGCTGGTGATCGTTTGCGAGACTTATTAGATCGTTTTACAACGAACCCTATTAAGGGTGTTATAGCAGGGATGGTTGTTACCATTCTTATACAATCCAGTTCAGCGACGACAGTTATTACTGTTGGTCTAGTAAGTGCTGGATTTATGAACTTACGCCAAGCAATTGGTGTTATTATGGGTGCTAACATTGGTACTACAGTTACAGCTTTCATTATCGGAATCGATGTGGGGGCATATGCTTTACCAATTTTAGCCGTTGGTACCTTTTTACTATTTTTCTTTAAATCAAAAAGACTGCAATATTTTGGTCAAGTATTATTTGGATTTGGTGCTCTCTTCTTTGGACTCGAATTAATGAGTGACGGAATGAAACCTTTAAGAGAATTACAAGCCTTTCATGATTTGACAATTAGTATGAGTGATAATCCAATATTAGGGGTTGTTATTGGAGCAGTATTTACAGTAATCGTTCAAAGTTCCAGTGCAACAATCGGAATCCTACAAGGTTTATTTGCCGATGGTTTAGTTTCTCTAGATGCAGCATTACCTGTTTTATTTGGAGATAACATTGGAACTACAATTACAGCTATACTTGCATCACTAGGTGCAACAATAGCAGCTAAACGCGCAGCATTAAGTCACGTACTATTTAACGTTATTGGTACAACAATTTTCTTAATTATTTTAGGTCCGGTTACAGCATTTATAGAGTTTCTGCAGGCAACACTTGGCTTAAATGATAAAATGGTTATAGCTTTTGCCCATGGTACGTTTAATATTACGAATACATTGATACAATTACCATTTATTGCAGGACTTGCTTGGATTGTGACGAAAGTTATTCCGGGTGAGGATTCGTATGTAGATTATAAAGCAGAACAATTGGATCCTGTGTTTATTCAACAATCACCTTCCATTGCATTAGGTGCAGCTAAAGAAGAAGTTATCCGAATGGGTAAATTAGCATTAAAAGGTATGGAAGAAGCGAAAAATTATTTAGATACCGGTCAAAGTAAACATGCAGAAATTGCGCTACAATTAGAAGATGCTATAAATAATCTTGATCATAAAATTACTGATTATTTAGTTGAGCTTTCTTCAGCATCATTAAACGCACAAGAATCTAAAAAACATAATAATTTAATGGATATGGTAAGAGACTTTGAGCGTCTTGGTGATCACTTTGAAAACATTATTGAGCTTGGCGAGTATCTAGTGAATAATAAAGTTAAATTATCTGATGATGCGAAAGAAAATATTAACGATATGTTCTCACTAGTTATTACAACATTAGCAGAAGTAATCGAAGCCCTTGATCAAGTCGACATTAACTTAGCTGAAGATGTTATTAAAAAAGAAGAAATGGTTGATACAATGGAAAGAAAATACAGAAAACAACATATTATCCGTGTTAATGAAGGTAAATGTTCAGCACAAGCAGGTATTGTATTTGTAGAAGTTATTATAAATCTAGAAAGAATGGGTGACCATTGTGTGAATATTGCTGAGTCAATTATTGATGGTATTGATTATCATCAAGAATATCAATCTGTATAATCTTTCATATTAAAACCGTTGGAAAAAATCCTAAAAATGTGAACAAAATTAGGCATTTAATTTGAATTCGAAGCTCCACTTTGCTAATCTAAAAGTGGAGCTTTAAAAAAGCTTAAGTAGTATTTACATATTAAAGGAGGAATTAGCTATGGCATTTGAATTACCAAAATTACCTTATGAATATGATGCATTAGAACCACATTTTGATAAGGAAACAATGAATATTCACCATACGAAGCACCATAATACTTACGTAACAAACTTAAATAATGCAGTTGAAGGAACAGAGTTTGCTAACAAATCTGTTGAAGAATTAATTGCAAACTTAGACGCGATACCAGAAAATATTCGTACAGCAGTTCGCAACAACGGTGGTGGACATGCTAACCACTCCTTATTCTGGGAGATTCTTTCACCAAACGGTGGCGGTGAACCAACTGGTGAACTAGCTGAAGCAATTAATGCTAAATTCGGTAGCTTCGAAGCATTCAAAGAAGAATTCACAAAAGCAGCAACTACACGCTTCGGTTCAGGTTGGGCATGGTTAGTTGTAAACAATGGTGAATTAGAAGTAACAAGCACACCAAACCAAGATTCTCCAATTATGGAAGGTAAAACTCCGATTTTAGGTCTTGACGTTTGGGAGCATGCTTACTACTTGAAATATCAAAACCGTCGTCCTGACTACATCGGTGCATTCTGGAACGTAGTTAACTGGGACGAAGTTGCAAAACGTTACAGTGCTGCAAAATAACAATGAATACAAAAGACTGGTCTATTGGTTTAGACCAGTCTTTTTAC
>NZ_JAACYS010000078.1 GCF_009996845.1 Pallidibacillus pasinlerensis
TAATATTACAACTCTTGCATTTTCCTATTAAAAAATTGTATAATTAAATGATGATTTTACACGTCCTACAAAAGACTCATCCTTATGAAAGAAGACTAGATAATGGTACTAGTTGATATAAATAAAGATTTAACTTCTATATTAACTAATAAGTCGAATATCTGCACTTTAGATTAACTGCACAAAACAGAAGGGAGTATGAGAATGTTTAACTTCTTCTCTAAAAAAACAAAAGAAAACATGAAAAAGGATGGCCTAGATAATACCGTTGATTCTAGCGCCATTGTAAGCGATACAGATATTAAACAACAACAAGATCCTAATAAAGAAGTACATACACAAATTTATTACCATCCATCTTGGAATGTAAAAAACGAGCAACGTTATGTGCTTAACTTTTTAAATAATGATTTGAAACCATTGAGACCGAATCAACTTTCCTTATCAGGAATTGAATTATTTCAGACTCCGAAGGCAATTGGCGTTTCAGCTTTTGTCCGGAATAGTTTACCTAAGGCGATCACATTTGGTGAACTCCCATTGATTTTACTTGATGAAAATAAAGAAGTTATTGCGAAACAGGTATTTGACGGTAGTGAACTCGGTGAGATTCCTGCTGAAAGTAGTATGCCATGGCTTTTCTCTTTCCCGAAAGAAACAATTAAAAAGAAACAATTCTCTAATAAAAATTGGACACTTGCTTTCGATTTAACTGCAAAACATCGCCTTGATCTTGCAGAGTCTTGGGAAAAGAGTCTACCGAAAGAACAGAAGGAAAAGCTTGAAAAAATAGTTGAGCAGCTGCCAAAGCTAAAGGAAAATGAGTTAAACATGACCGGCTTACAAGCAAAGGTAGCTGAAAATGGTGATTTCCATGTCACTGTTTTAATCCGTAACGGAAGTGAAAAAAATATTACACTTGAAAAAGTTCCTTTGCGTGTAACCGATGCAGTTGACGATGTCGTTGCAGAAGGTGGCTTTTCACTTGATGACTTTACAGTGAAAGCAAACACTTCAAAACCTTGGACTTTTATTTTTCCAGCAAATCTAGTTAAAAAGAATGACATGGATCTTTCGCGTTGGAGAGTTTCAGTTATCCAATGATAACTAATGCCGCTTTTCCCTACCAAACTTGAACTAAGTGGCATATTCATTCATAATGTTAGCTGAATAAAACTTTTATCATGGAGGCTTTATATTGAGTAAGAAAAAAGTCGGTAGAAATGACCCTTGTATTTGCGGAAGTAGGAAAAAATATAGACATTGTTGCGGTAAGTCTCGGGTAGTAAATTCGAATGGAATAAATCCAAATTTCGAACTTGATGTACTACACCATCAATTACAAACTTTCGCTTTTGAAAATTATGGGGATAAAATTAAAGAACAATCACAACTGTTCGAACACCCTTCAATCAAAGGTAATTCTGAATTAGTTGATATTTATTTTACTGGTTTAACCTTATGGATTATTACAAAGCTAAAGTTTCTTGAAAATAAACAAACAATCCTAGAACTTTTTTATCATATTGTCGTAGCCAAACTAAGCCCAAATGTAAAGCAACTTTTTAGCCGTTGGATGAAATCGAATCCTTCTATTTATGAAGTAATATCAGTTCCCGAAGGATCTGAAGAAGGTTTCGTTGAACTACGTGACCTTTTAACAAATAGACGCTATTCTATACCGTTTCGTGTTGGGGATGAATATATAAAAGGTAGTTTTGTTGTCGGAGCACTTGTACCTTTTGCTGGTTTTTATTCATTTTTATTAACAATTATTAAGTTGTATGGACATAATAATATTGGTATCCACGAATTGGTTAACCGTTTTTCTAAGAAAAAAGGAGGACTTTCTGCTCAATTCCCTGAGTTCTTAGCTGAAGCATTGTTACTAGGGGTTCATAACGAGGAAAATAATCCGTTATATGAACAGGTTGCTCAAACGTTTGCTGATCATATGGTCGAAAATGATGTCGATGATGCCGTTATTTTGCAAGGATTAGATCTTTGGAAAAAATTCTGCGAGAAAGAAAAGCCTTCGTTTAAAAAAGCAGAACCATATGCAGCAGCCTTAGAATATTATGTGCAGAAAAATCTATTAGGAAATGATGAAGTTACTCAAAGTACGGTAGCAAAAGAATACGATGCGTCGGTAAGTAGTATGTCAACGAACTATCGGAAATTAACAAATATGATAGAAACTGAAACTGTTGAGTAATGACAAAAAACAAACCGTAAAGTCATGATTATTAAAATCAGATTTTACGGTTTTTTCTTTTTTGTATTTAGTTGAGTTCTTTATTGTCCATCGATTTTTTCTAACACTTCTAAGCCAAATTCTTGATTCAACATTAGTGTACCTGCTTCTTCATCCCACATGAATTGGATGACGATTGGTTGGTTTAGAGCTCTTCCTTTGTTTGATTTTACGCCTTGATCAACAAAGAGATAGTAAGACTTGCCCATTTTATAATTAACAGGATCGGTTATAACATTTACTTTTTCGTTGTTGGATTCGAATTGATATTGGACATCGATTTTCTCCCCGTACTCATCCAAAATAAATACGGTATCTTCATTTATAGACACCGAGTCAATTCCAGTTGTAAATTTAATTTGTAAATAAAAATCATTTCCGTTGATTTTCAATGATTCTAGTTCTTTATATTTTTCCGGAATCGCTGCCGCTTTCTGCTCGGTAACTGCACGCGCCAAGTTAATTAATCCATAACCGTATTGCTGATCTTTTCCGGTTGGTCCTAAATCAGTCGCTGTCTCTTCTAATTTGTTTATTAATATATCGGATGACATGGTTGGATCTGTTGCCAATATATAGGCCGCTGCTCCGCTTACAACTGCCGATGAGAAAGACGTCCCATTGTAATACTTTAATAAATCATTCGGACTTGTTGTTAAAATTGATTCACCTGGGGCAACAAAATCGACTTGCTCATTGTAGTTGGAAAAGGTCGATAATGTATTCTTCTTAGATACAGATCCTACAGAAATAACGGAAGGATATGATGCTGGATACTCTTTTTCACTAGTGCCATCATTCCCAGCAGAAGCGACAACAACAATATCTTTACTAGTCGCACTTTCAATTGCATCTTCTAGAATAGTAGAATAATTTGAAGTTCCCATACTTATGTTGATAACATCAACACCATACTCCATAGCATAAAAAATTGCTTCGACCATATCCGAAACTTTTCCTTTTCCATCGTTACCAGCAACTTTTAATGGTAAAATTTGAACTTCTGCATCTCCTGTTATTCCTGAAATGCCGACTTGATTGTTGTAAATTGCTGCAATAATTCCCGCAACAGCTGTTCCGTGACCATTCACATCCGCTGTATTTGTGTTATTTTCTAAAAAATTATATCCAGCTAATACTTTTCCTTTAAGATCCACATGATTTGCGTCGACTCCTGTATCAATGACCGCAACGGTGATTGTTTCATCAGCTACACTCGACTTCTTCCATGCTTCGTCAGCACCAATCGCACCAATATACCATTGTTCACTATAATACATGTCATTCGGCTGTCCATGGATTTCAACCGAGACATCTTCTTCCACATACAATACATGATCTTGCATTTGTAGTTTCTCTAATGTTTCCTCTAACTCTTCTTTTTTAACCGTAATCTTTTCTAATTCCTTTATATTCTTATCCCCATGAATATTTATCTCATCAGAGTCTGCATCCGTTTTATACTGCACGATTATTTCTACTTCGTCCGGATTTTGCTCTGCATATGTAATCTCACTTTTTTCCCCAATCAAATAAATAAATATTGGCAAAATCATAATTAGAATAGCAAATATCCATTTTGTCTGTGTATATTCTCTCATGTTGTTTGCACCTTTCTACTTATCTATTTTCTTTATTTTAGCATAGAAGAGTTGGAGAAAATATATGTTATATGTGAATAAACCTTTCTTTCAATCTTTATTCTAATATTTTTTAATAGTTTTATGTAATCGAGTAGGAGGGAGCGATTAACTCCCGTCCTCTCACACCACCGTACGTACGGTTCCGTATACGGCGGTTCAATTAAGATCATTGACGCAAGTCTTTATAACTTCCGTGAATAGCTGTTCTCTTTATGCCAGTGGTCACTCCACCCTCCAAGAGGTCTCCCACGGGATTCACCGTTTCCTTCCTCAAGTGAGGTACTACGTTTTCTGTGTTCATCATGACTCACTGAATGCCAAGGGCTATTCTCTCTTATTTGTTCGGTCCTTCTTAGTTGTTCTAGACCAACTAATACTATGACCTCTGCTGACTTCTGACGGTTCAGCTACTTATCACTAAGTAGGTTATGAAGCGTACTTCACCTATCCGCCAGACCTCCCCGGGTAAGTACATGCACTTTCACACCATCTATCCGCCTCATTTACTCGATATGACCTTCGACAGAAAGAGCTTTGTTTTGTTTGGCAAACTCACTCAATCATACTAGCCTTATATGAGGTTCGTGTTCCTCGGACCGGTGTTTTGCCTCCAGCTGCCTTCAGATTCCGCGTCACCACGGACACCCTTGCGTTGAGCTAACCTCTACTTCTGTCTTCGGGGTTCGGGACTTACACCCTATAGTTCATGTACATGCCGGGCGCACAAAAAGAGCCTGACTTTTTTTGTCAGGCTCTATCAGACATTGCTGCTCAATTCATTTAGTCTACCCTATGCTTTTCTAATTTTTGAGCTGTTGTCTTCTTATTACTCCCATTTAAGAGTCCGGCTATTCCACATTTTCCAATATTCGTCTTCTTTTAAAATTGAGTCATATACAGGAAAAAGAAAATCTCGAATTTTCTCCATGACGAAGGGAAACTGTAGATCTTCTTTTAGACCCGTTCTTTGCAAAAATGCCTTCCACTGTTTGTTTCGGCTCTCATCTTCTGCAAAAGAAGGTGAAAATACAGGATGTTCTTTTTCTAAATGCGTCCCACGTCTTTGAAATGTTTCAAATATCGCTTCCCATAAAACACGCCCATCGAAGTTTTCAGTAGATAAAAGCGTAAAAATATCATAGAAATCCTTCATTCTACTATTGACAACAGATAGTGAAATCATCGCCTCAAATTTTTCAGCTATTACTGAATAAGTTGAGTAGACTCGAATTTCCGGGAGCTTCATATTTAATAAAGTAGGATACTGCATCTCTTGTGGTTTTGGGATCACGACATCCCAAACCCAATATCCAGTTGCAATTGCTTTTTTATTTTGCCAAGTGCTGCCGGAATTTTAATACGAATCCCTTCATAATCAGCATCCTCTTTGATTCGTTCAGCAGTAATGCCGTTTACATCAAATTCGACTCCATCTTCTTCAACGGGTAAAGCACAAATTGACTCAAACGCAGCCTTAATATATTGTATATCATTCGAAATTTGTTTGGCTAAAAAGTCAATATCTTTTGTTGGTCTAGATTTAAATTGTGTTAAGGAAAATAAAAAGAGACCGACTTTTAGAACAAATTTATCCCGATAATTAGAAATGGAAAGTCGATATAGTAACCTTTCTTGAAAATACAACAATAAAATTAAATCAAAGGTTTTTCCACTTTGTTTGGCAATATTCTTTAGTCTTTCTCTAACTGAAGCAGATATATTTTTAACATTTCCCATTATAAAAGCACCTCTAAGTATTTTAATAAAACGGTCTTGATGCGCATTTTCTCAGGACATTCCACCAATTTACTTATATTTTTTTCAGGACTTTGTAAATAATTTCGCAAACCTTCTTTCATTAAATCGATTCCTATTTTTTCTCTGTATCGAATAATATCACAAATCGTTTTTTCACGATTATAAATGCTTATTTTATGGCCACCTACCTCCACTTCTTCAATTCCATATTCAAACTGTTTTTTTGAAAAGTAGAAAATTTTAATCGGTGGATAATCAGGCAAACTGGGTTTCCTTGATTTTCTTTCAATAGCAATTTGGTACTCCCACGGGTTATAAGTTGTTAACTCATAAAAAGACAATGCCGACAAAAGACAAAGAACACCATTCGGGACAACTTTTGATACTTCAACCACTTCTTCATTTTGATCATTTTCAAATTCAGCATAACGGTAAAGTCCACGTTTGATCCTAATTATTTCTCCATTTTGCTCGAACTTTCGAATATAATATTTGCTCACTCCTTCTCTAGTTAAGTCTTCTGTCGTCGCAAATCCCTTTTGGCGAACAAAAATATCTTTTATTATCTTGCTTACTTCTTTATTCATGTTATCACCACTCTTTTCACCTAAATGTCGGCATCTATCATTAATTGCAAACGTTTAATAAACTTAATTCTCCATTATATTTATAATATTCCTTTTTTATTTTAACGTATACACTTATAATTTTATGCCGACATTTAGTAGAATTTCTATCACTATATTTATCAATAATTGTAATAAATTGGTTGTTGAAGCTGTGACATCCCGTAATATCGAGAACTACGTCGTACTTATTTCTCCTTAAAAAAGCTGTTCCTTGGAGAATTTTCTCTCCAAGGAACAGTTTCGATAATCCCTTTCTGAAAGAGAAAGGATCATGTCAAGTCAGATATGTTTCTATTTTCGCTAGGCATTCATCAATGATTTTATCTATTTCTTCAATTTGTGCATCTTCTGGATTATACTTCTTTAAAATTTTTAGATTACGAGCTTTCCAATCCAAAGATTTAATTTGATCAGTTAAAACTACCCCTGTTATTGGATAGCCATCGCCATCAAGGGATATTCCTTCTTTTGGTAAATCCACTTCGAAAGGATAACCCTTCTTTTGATTGGTAATCGGACAAACAGCTATAAATCCTGTTGCTTGATTGAATTCTTTAGGCGATAAAACAATAGCATTCCTTCTCCCAGCCTGCTCATGACCAGCTTGTGGATTGAAGTTTAAAACAATGAAATCTCCTCTCTCTGGTACGTCTGCTGGCATTAAATCAATTCACGCCCCTCTATCCCGAAATCAATTTCCTCGTGTCGATTTTCAGGTGTAATCTGTGATATTAGTTCTTCCAGTGTGTATTTCTTCCGTGTTCTTTTTGGCTTTAATGTGATGATACCTTCATTTCGAATCACATTTAATTCCATTTCGGAACCTTGTTTAATCCCTATTTTATCAGCAGCATCTTTTGGGATACGAATGCCCAAACTGTTTCCCCATTTTTGAACAATAACTGTAGACATGTAGTCAACCCCTTTACTCTGGTTTATCTTGTTTTCTAAATGTTCTTTTGAATACATTATATCACCCCCAACCTAATATGTATATACATAGTATATACATATTTACGAAAAATGATACCAATGATTTTTCGACAAATAATATTCTCGTCGCAAAAGCAATCATTTGAATCGATTAATTAAAAATGCTTTTTTCAGACTCAAAAAGCATATATCAACAAGTATAGTTACAAACATTGAATTGCGAAATGATGTATAAAGCTTTGCCATAACAAAAAAAGTAGGACCTTCAAGGAGAATTTAAAGCATCTATAGCTGAGGAATAGTTTGAGTAGTGTAACTGTCAAGTAAGTTTAGAATCTTCCATTTTTATTCTTAAAACCACTATTTTTAGCTATATTTTCGCCCTCTACTGGACATAATCAGTATGATTCCACCGGCCGGGTATTTGATTTCACAAACTACACCATATACTTATTCCTTTCTGAAAAAAAGAAAATGGCTCTTACGTTCTTTTGGTGAAAAATTGAGGTAATTGAGAATGCAAATAAAAAGACTTATTTGCACACGATCCGAAAAAGAGGATAATTCACATCGTTCCAGATTATTAATAATATCTCTATTTACTCTGAAAGCTTCCAAAGCTAGTTGTTTCATCGCATCAAATATGTATTGCTTTTTCGTCATTCCTTTTTCTAATAATTGATAAATGGTTTCCATCGATATAATGTATAGCTGTTTCTTCGCCGATAATTGTTTGAAAAGCTCAAAGTAATAATCATTATACCGTTCCTTTGTGGGTATATTCCTAAAAGACTCTTCTAACACTACATCCGGAATAAGAAAAATCGGAGACTGATGAAACGCCTGCAGCAAAAGCGGCAAATTTGATATTTGTTTTCTTAATTTCGTTAAAATCATATTATCTAACATATAAAATGCTCGGTGTTCGTTTAGTGACTGGTACAATTGCTCCGTATTATCTGAAATAAACGAACGAACAGATTCTAAAACAGGAGAATCGAGGACCTTCATCCTTTAGTCCCCCTTTGATCATGCACTGACGCCAACACTTGTTCATATAGCTTATCATAAGATTTTTTAATCGATTGAAGATCCTCCTCATACATCAATCCTTTTGCTTTTTCATACAATTCATCAAACCCGCTGATATTTATCGTATAACTAGGCTCGAAAAATGATTTGTCTATATCATGAGGAATACGATTTCTATAATCATAGTCCAATGCGCTTTTCGCTTCGTTAATCGTGATCAATTCGTTTTGAGCAAGTTTCACAACTAACGCTTTATACGGGATCTGGAAGATACTGATTAATCGCATAATTTTTTCTGGGAGAGATTGTTTCGTATGAGCAGTTTCTAAAAATTGAAAGCTTCTTTCTAACACAAAGTCATTAATTAAAAATTCGGAAGCGAAGAGATTAGGAAGCCGCTCTTTTTCATCATAAATATGATCAATCATGATAAAATTTTGGTCAGGGTTCTTAATTTTATCTCTGTCAAAAAAGAAATGATAAAACTCGTGCGCCCACATGAAATTTTCATATATTCTCGGCTGTGCGGTATTAATATGGACATAATAATCACCGTTATAGTAATACACAAGCCCACCATAGTCAGCATTTTGAATCGGAAACTGCAATACATTTGCATGCTCGTAAAGATAAGTTTTTATAAAATCAAGCGGCTTTACATGAGCAAGAGGATCTCCGAGGGAGTAAATACGGTCCATTGCCTTTTTAATTTTCGGCAAATGTGTTTTGTTATGCTCTAGAATCATTTCAAGATTATCTTTTGTAATCAATGGACTACCCCCTTGGATTTTCCGAATTTGTGACTGATTTTAAAACATCGATCAGTTCAACAAATTCGTTAAAAAGATGCATACCCTTTTTTAATTCTTCGTCCACTGTACCGTGAAACGAAAGTGCCACATAATTCATAAATGAATCAGATCGGCTACGGTCAAACGTTTTTTCTTTGAATTCCATATCTGCCTTGTAAAAAAAGAACGGATCTTTAATGCGGAATAGCTTATTGATCTTTGCAACATACTCCTCCACATTTCCTTCGCCTTTTAAGAAATTATAATAAGCTGTCTTCTTAATACCAGTACGTTCCATCACCCATGAATGTTTAATACCTTTACTTTCTATATATTTTTTGACATTCTGACCTACAATTTTGTTTGTATTTACCATAAACTTCACCTCCGTATCTACAATAAATTATAAATAAGAATGTATTGATTTTCTATATATATTCCTCAAAAAACGGAATATATGATTATTTTATGCAAAAAAATTAGGAAAAAGTTCTTGATCAAACTTCATTTTTTCCTTAAAAAGAGGAATATATTGCTATAAAAATTATTTTAAAAACACTCCAGTCCAGCGAATTTACGTTTCGGAGAAATCAAACTGCTTTTTGTCGCTTCTTTTTACACAAATTCCCGGACTTGATCCGTCTTTTTACTCATCGCATTGCATTCTCCTTAATGCCTGCATCTGCCTTCTCGTGATGCGTCTACATAAATAACGGTTGTTTGTATACTTTCATGCCGAGCAAACCGCCTAATAATTTCAATGGGCGTTCCAGCATTGTCTAAATTTTTGCAAAAGCTATGACGGAAGCGGTGTGGAGTAACGTTCTCCATATTGGTTAAATCAGCGTATTTCGTTAGCATTTTTTGAATGGCCCGCGCTGTCAGTAAACATGAACCTTTTTGATACGAATAAGCGTTGAGATTCCTTGTAAATGCCCTCTCCAGATTTGACGGTATTTTAACCATTTTATTACATTACTCAAATACTTTTGGACAAACAAAACAGAGGAAAAAAAGGAACCAGAGCTACTTAGATCTAGTTCCTTCTACCCTAACCGATTTTATGATGTCTACTTTACTGTGCACAATGCATGCATCCCTATCATAGGGGGAGCAAACCTATCACAAACAGTTTCTCGTAATAAATTGCCATATTTTTAAACCGATAAAATATGGAATATGAATCATCGTTTGATTCCATCTGATGTTATAATTTGCATCTGTAACAGACTGTGCAATCTCGGTAATTTTGGACGGCGACAGCGGAACCTTTAACTCTTCAAAGCGATTTAAGTGCATATAGTGTTCTTCATCGGGATCGCCGTCTACATCTTTGACTTCTACAATGCCAGTCGCGATTCCCCTTGCGATGATTCCTTTGTTATTGCTGTAAAGAAACACTAAATCGTTCGCTTCGATTTCATCTATATAATACTTCCACGGGGAATAATACGCTGACACCTTCTTCTCGCCAATCATCTCCGACTCGTTCTGAGGATTATTTGTTTTATTAGTGTTGACTAAATAAACTTTCGGCATCGATCCGCACCTTCCTTTTTAAAGTATTACACAACCACATTATTCCTGTTTCTTTCGCAACGAATAAACCGAAAATATACACGCATAAACACTGAATGGACATCAAACAATTCATTTCAAGTAAACAAAACGTAATGATCGATAACTATCCTATATCTTTAAAATAATCTCTACGGTGCGCAGACGAATTTCTTCATTCTCACTTCGAAGTAATTCTCTTAATACGGCAAGTGCTTCTTCACGTAAATCTTCTCGATTTTTTTCAATCGCTGTTCCATACTCTAATATTTCTTGAATAACATCATAATGTTTTGTTAAATCAGCAATGGTTCCAGGATAACGTAATGACCCGAGCAATGCCTCAGGGAGTTCAGAACGTAATATAGGAGTTTTATTAAAAAACCACTCTACTTTGCGTTGATGTGGATAACCGCTTCCTTCTTCATCTCTATCGACGCTCTGGTCATAAATATAGTCACTTATAATCTTTGCAAAATACACGTCTTTTTTATTGTTATCCGGCACAACGACAATATCTCCCTTTTTCATTACATGGACAAACGTGTTGACGTTTCCTACCCCTTCTTCCCAGTTAAACTTTTGTAAAATATAGCGGATTTGTCCATAATCGTATTTTGAGAGTTCTTCTCCTACTGGATAACCAATAGCAATAAAATCATGTTCTAAAAAATCTTTCATGTGATTAGTACCATGCGGCATTGGGCGAAACAACCAAACATTCGGTCTCAATTCAATCACCTTCCATTAAATATATTATAAATATGTGTTCACAAATTAATTATAATACATGTGATTACATATTGTAAATATATTTTTGTTTATTTATTAAAATAAGGATGTACAGTTCGGGATGGAGAAGTAAAGTAAAGAAAAAAAGAAAAGCCCCGCAGAGATTTCTCTCTGCAGAGCTGACATATTTTGATAATCCCCGGACTGTGCACAGACACCCATTTCCAGATACCTATCTCTAACATGTTTGTATCCAGCAACGGAAGATTTATTTTTGCATTTGATTATCTAATTGTATTCGAGGATTTGCCTTTAGAAGCTGACGAATAAATTCTTCTTTGCTTTTCGGAGATATGGTGATAAATTCATATTTTCCGTAACTAATCTCAATCCTGTCCATAGATAAAGCAGGGGCTGCAAAGGGATGTTTGGTGTTGCGCACTTTACTGATTTCATCTAGATGAATCGTTTTTTTATAAGGACCGCTTTGAATCGCTAGCTTTGAGTTTTCAATTTTATAACCAGTTCCAAACCATATCCATGCCAGTAATATAGCAGGAACAACCATTATGACAGTTTCAACCGGTTTAGTATCCAACATTGATGGCAGCATGATGACTCCTATCGGTTCGATAGTTAACATAAGAGGTGTGATACACGCTAATATGACTGACCAAATGATTATGGCCATCCATAAATCCTTTTTTGACGGAAAAAACATTTTCCTTCTCCTTTCTTTCCATGATCCTAACGTCCCCGAACAGTGGCAGGCGCGCATCCATAATCACAAAAGAGACCGGACATCCGCATTGTTGCAGGCTCCGGCTTCACTACTTACTATTGGAGACAGCGGTAAAGATACAGCGCAAAATCTCCTCTTGTTACCTTCTGTTTGCCATCGAAATAATAATCATTAAAAATACCGTGCTGATATAAGATTTTTACGTTTGAATAGTGAGTATCTGAAATGCTTTCTTCACCGAGAAATGTTACACTGTCATCTGTCGGCTTCAGCTGAAACGCACGGACGAGCACAGTGGCAAGCTGCTCTTTTGTGAAATAGGAATCAGGCAAAAACTTCCCGTTGCTGCCTATAAACAGCCCCTGCTCAAACATCTGGCTAATTTCCTTTGCATACATATCACCGGCTTTCACATCGGAGAAAGGCGCAGCCTTTTTCGGTTCAGGGAAAGAAAGCGCTCTGGAAAAGAGAACGGCTGCATGCTTGCGCTTCAGCACTTCATCCGGCCTGAACGTGCCGTCCGGGTATCCTTTAATATACCCTTGCTCCGCAAGCCAGTTGATTTCCGCAAAAGCCGGAGTATTAACGTTTATATCTTTAAACAAAGGTTGCACTGCTGCAAGGGAATCTCCAAAAAGAACATGTCCGCTGCGGTCAATCATCACCTTTGTCCGCAATTTTGTATTTAATTCTTCAATATCAATTTCTAGATCGTAAGGGACATTCTGAACGAGATTTTGCGCCGGAATCATAATCACCGGCTCCTGCACCGCGAACGCGGACGCCACTTCATTTTCACCGAGTTTGAGAGACGCCGAGGCATATGGCATTTCGGTTAAGTTCAGCCGGACCGCCAGTTCTTTTTTCCGTTTTTCAACAGATTGAATCTTCGGTCTTGAAATGGTTGTAAATGACCAAATCTCCTTAAATGGTATCGTTTCATCGGACGTTTCGATATGTCCAGACACAGTGACCGTATAGGTTTCTTTGAAAGCGAGCGGTTTTTTCGGTATAAGGAAAACAGAACGCTGATTGTTGTACGGTTCAACATTAGAGTCCACCTGGTAAAAAGGCACTGGTTGATGATTGGAATCAACAAGCGCTGCTTCCTCAACCGTCAGTTTCTCTATCTCGCTCTCGTACATCGTTAATGAAATTGGATAACCGGTTATTTCCGGAATCTCCCCAAAGCTTTCGAGCGGATTAGGCGTTTCTGCCGGAATCCAGCTTGGATTGACGTCTTTCTGTCCCTCATACGGATAAGTAACCATATACCCTGCATATCTCGGTTCAGAAAAACCGCCGTCCAAAACAACCGCACCTGGTTCATCTTCAGCCGGCACCCCGTAGCCGACACCGACTTCAATTAGATCCGGATGAAGCAGCAACTCCCGGTGATAGGGTGCATTGATCAAGGAGGATAAACCGAGTTCAGCCGAATGGTCGTCATAGCTGATGACTTCGCCGACTGAAAAATTATCATACCCAAAAAATGCTGCCCGTCGTCCCGGTTCTGTTCCAGTAAACCCCGGTAAACCTTCTTTTTCAAAATGACCAAAATCTCCGTTTTGAACTACCACTAGGCTAAAGCCATAGTGGATTCCTAAGTACAGAGTTCTATCGAACTCTAATTGATTAGGCTATCCCCGTAGTTCCTACGGTTAATCGCAAGGCTTCCTTGCGAAGATTTAAACTTGCGTTAATATCTCGGACATGATGGGTATGACAATTAGGACACACCCATTCACGCAATGCAAGATTTTTAACGTCTTTATTTTTATAGCCACAGCATGAACAAAGCTGGCTGGATGGAAAATTTTTCGCTAAGGTGATTACTTGTTTTCCATACCATTTTGCTTTGTATTCAATCATAGTTTTGAATTGCGACCAAGATACTTCGCTAATTGCTTTAGCAAGATTGCTATTTTTTAACATATTACTTACAGACAAATCTTCCATCCCGATCATGTCGTGGTTTTTGACAATCTCGGTGGAGATTTTATGCAAGTAATCATTTCTAGCGTTTGTGATTTTTTCATGAATACGA
>NZ_JAACYS010000079.1 GCF_009996845.1 Pallidibacillus pasinlerensis
ATTAAAAATAAAATGCATCTTATTTCTCAAAAGTAAATTTTTAAGGAGTGAATGTATTGGCTGATATCGTTATTATTTCAGGAAGTCCGACGGAAACATCTAGATCTGAGCAAGTTTTAAAGTTTTTAGGTTCTTTACTTGAAAAAGAAAATCTTTCCATCATTCATGTATCGGTGAAAGACGTCCCTGCAGAAGATTTAGTTACTGGTAATTATCTTAGCCCTGTTATTAAAAACATTGCACAATCGATAGAACTAGCAAAAGGCGTAATTATCGGAACACCGGTTTATAAAGGTGCCTATTCAGGTGTTTTAAAAGCATTAATTGATTTATTACCTCAAGATGTGTTTCAACATAAACCAGTGTTACCACTTATGACAGGAGGAAGTTCGAACCATCTTTTAGCATTGGAATATAGCCTAAAACCATTAATTGCTACATTAAAAGGAATTAATCTTAAAGGAATTTTTATTCAAGATGATCAAATTGACAAATTAAGTGTTAACCCGATTATTGATGAAGATGTTTTACAAAGAACAACGAAACAACTTTATTATTTTAAAAGTTTAGTTGATTTATCTGCAGTTCATTTACCAGTTTAATAAATGGATAGGAGATGACAATTCATGACAAAGAAACGAATTTATTTGAATGCTTTTGAAATGAATACACCTGGACATCAATCCCCGGGGTTATGGGCCCATCCTGAAGATCAGTCTCACCGCTACAAAGATGCGGAATATTGGATTGAACTTGCAAAACTTCTTGAAAAAGGGAGATTTGATGGCATCTTTATTGCCGACGTATTAGGTACGTATGATGTATACGATAACTCAAGAGATGCTGCCGTACGGAACGGGGTACAATCCCCAGTTAATGATCCGTTTTTAATTGTGCCGTTAATGTCTGCTGTAACAAAACATCTCGGCTTCGGTGTTACCGCATCAGTCACCCATGAACACCCGTATCCGTTCGCACGTCGTATGAGCACATTAGACCATTTAACAAATGGTCGCGTTGGTTGGAATATCGTTACTTCCTATTTAAAAAGCGCAGCCATTAATATGGGATTAGATGATCAAATAAGTCACGACGAACGATATGATATTGCTGATGAATTTTTAGAAGTTTGCTATAAACTATGGGAATCCAGTTGGGAAGATGATGCGGTAAAGGTTGATAAACAAAATCGAATTTATACAGATCCAGATAAAGTTCATAACATCAATCATTACGGTAAATATTTCAAAGTACCGGGAGCCCATCTCAGTGAGCCTTCTCCACAACGAACTCCGGTATTATTCCAAGCAGGCGCTTCATCACGGGGACGGAAGTTTTCTGCAAAACATGCCGAACTCGTGTTTATAGGTGCTCCGAACATTCCTGTAGCGAAGGAAACGGTGCGGAAAATTCGTGAAGAAGTGAAAAATGCCGGAAGAGATCCTCATGAAGTGAAAATTTTAACGATGTTTGTGCCAATTGTAGGAAAATCCCAGACTGAAGCACAAGCAAAATATGAGGAATATAAACAGTATATTAGTGAGGAAGGTGCTTTAGCCCTATTTGGCGGATGGACTGGTGTTGACTTATCTGGATACCATCCAGCTCAAGAAATTCGTTATATTGAAAACGACTCAATTCGCTCTACATTAGAAAACTTTACGAAATTAACGGTTACGGAAAATAGACCAACGACTGTTCAAGACGTCATTAACGCTATCGGAATTGGCGGTATGGGTGCTGCGGCTGTTGGTTCTCCTGAACAAATTGCCGATACATTGGAACAATGGGTAAATGAGGCAGATGTGGACGGGTTTAACATCGCTTATGCATTGTCGCCTGGTACGTTTAAAGACTTTATTGAACTAGTCGTTCCAATTCTTCAAGAAAGAGAGCTTGTACCGTCATCTTATCGAGATACAACGTTCCGCGATAATTTATTCGGAAAAGGTAATTACTTACCAGATCATCACCCGGCAAAACAGTTCAAAAAACATTTACAACATGTTTAACTTTAAGTAAAACTGCCAAATTTAACCACAATTCCTACTTGACTAATCGGATTTAAAATTATACAATTATTTCAAACTTTATATATTTTTATGAGAAGTTGAGGGTATCAACTTGAAGCAACTTTTCGTCCATTCACTCTTTTTATATAAGACAAATTTCAACAAGTTAAGACGTAAAAACCGAGTGATCTATCTCCCTCTTTTCTCGCCAGAAAAGAGGGAGTTTTACAAATTAATTCAATTTCAGAAAATGAAAATAAAATATATAAGAAAGGAAAGGGTGATTTATTTGTATGATTGTATCATCATTTCAGGAAGTCCTGCCGAAATTTCTGAAACTGAACAAGTATTAAAATATTTAGGACTACTACTCATTGAAGACGGTTTTTCAGTAAAACACATTTCCGTAAAAGATATCCCCCCAGAAACACTTTTCACCTGTAATAACCAATGCCCAAAAATTAAGCAAATTACAAGTTATATTGAAAACGCACAAGGAATCATTATCGGGTCCCCTGTTTTACAAGGGTCTTTCTCGGGTGTTTTAAAAGCCTTTCTCGATTTATTTTCACCAAACATTTTTGAACGAAAACCGATCTTTCCAATTATGACTGGTAAGAGCCCTGATTATCATTTCACATTAGAATATAGTTTCAAACCGCTTCTCTCAAATTTAAAAGGTGTAAATATAAAAGGCGTATATATTTTAGATGAGCAAATTGATAAATTTAGAGAAAATCCGATTATTAATGAAGGAAAATTACAAGCTACGAAAGATCAACTCTCGCATTTTATCGATCTAATCCCTTCTCGTTCTGGTAAAATATTTTATTTTGATGACTTGAGATTACTAAACAATGAATGGAGCATTAAAAAATCAAGAAAACCAATCAACTAATCCTCTAAATTATCTTCCATTAAAATTTAAAGACCAGACCTATATACAATAATGTATATAAATCTGGTCCTTCTTATTTTGTCCTCTCCCTATGAATATTTACGGATTGTAAGCTAAATATTTTTTCGCAATCTCATCTGTATCTTCTGTATACTTTGCACCTAAGGCCTGGGACGTTTTATTATCTCTACTGCCGAGCCAGGAAATTAATTGCAATCTCCGCATTAATATAAAAGTTGGGATTTCATCCTTCTCTTCCTTCGATAAAGTTCTTACTTTTGTCGCAAACTTGTTGGAGTAATTCCAGTCTTTCTGGCGTCATTCCAAGACCGTCTTACCAACGGGCCCATTTCGGATTTCGACCGATTACTGTATCAAAATCCAAAGTTAACCTTTTTACCCCATTAAACGTAGCCCAGTTTTTAATACTATAATCATGAAGTAGGGCAGTAACTTCTCCAAGACCTAGTTCCCCTTCTAAAAACGTAAAGGCGGTACAGTAATACGTAAAATCATTCCATTCGATTTTATTCCTTTGGATTGTTGTGTAAGTACACCATATTCAAGGAATTGGACAAATATGACTAAGTAACAAAGGCAATTAATACACAAAATATATATTAAAAAAGCAAGATTTCCAACGTTTAATTTCATTACATTTTTAATTCATTCACAAATTTTGTATGATAGAAGAGAAACAAAGGAGGAAATGCAAATGATGATTACAGATGTAAAATCTTACAGAAAACCAGATTATGCGATTGATGATGTTTTTATTGAACGTTGGTCACCAAGATCCTTTTTAGAAAAAGAAGTGCCTGAGGAAATCCTTCTAACAATTTTGGAAGCTGCACGTTGGGCACCATCTGCATTTAATGAACAACCTTGGCGTTTTATCATTGCAAAAACTGCAGAAGAACGGGAAAAATTCTATCCATTCATCAGTGAAAATAATTTAGCTTGGTGTAAAAAAGCACCTGTACTAACATTAATCCTTTCTAAAAAGACTAGAAATGGCGAACCACTAAGAAGCCATTCTTTTGATGCTGGTGCAGCATGGGCACATATGGCATTACAAGCAAATAAATGCGGATTAATCACCCATCCAATGACTGGGTTTGATTTTGATAAAGCTCGGGAAATGTTAGAAATACCTGAGGAATTTGCTATCGAAGCACTGGTTGCGATTGGTTATCAAGGAGAAAAAGAAGATTTACCAGAAGGATTTCAAGAACGTGAACAACCGAATGGACGACGCCCAATTAAGGAATCCATCTTCTCTGAAAAATTTGGCAAGGAATATAAATAATATTATTACACGGAATGTATATATTATTATTGGGGCTGTCCGAAAAGAAGAAAATACAGATCTTTGATGAGGAAATTGGCGGCGACTCCAGCGGGAACAGCACGAGCCGAAGACCCCGCAAACGCGCTTGTGCGTTGAGGAGGCTGAGGCCGTGCCCGCGGAAAGCGTCCGCCAAAGTACCGAATAATTCCATCAATAATGTCTAAAAATTGACTTTTTGGACAGCCCCACAGGTGGGGAAACGTTTTGAGATGCGGTGAAAAATGTTTTATCGTCGAATATAAAAATGGTAAACAAAAAGTTGAAAAACAAATATTGGCAAGGTCTCCTGCAGAAGCGAGGAAGAAAATTCGAAATACATTCGGAAAAGATACGTATATCTATTCTTCAAGGCTTAAAAAATAGCAAACTATAAAATTTTAAAGTTATTAATAATAAATGATGCATTTTTTCCATATATTTGCTATATTAATTATACAAAGAGAAGTCAAAGGGGAGTAGTTTTAACAATAAAGCCGTCATTTCATGGAGCCCCTGCTCCATCGGTTTTATTGGCAACGTATTTACGTTGTTAACGAGACCTTTGAATTATGATAACTTTTTCATAATTCAAGGGTCTCGTTTTATTTTTTCCTTTCGACTACATAAATAAAAGGAGGAAATTATGGATTTATCGTTATTTTTACAATATGGTTCAATTTTGTTAGTATTAATTGTTTTGGAAGGTCTACTATCAGCTGATAACGCCTTAGTACTTGCCGTCCTTGCGAAAAGCTTACCGTCGAAAGAATTACAAAAAAAGGCCATTGATATTGGCTTAATGCTTGCGTTTGTTTTCCGAATCGGTGCGATTTTTATCATTTCATACCTATTTCACGTATGGCAAATTCAAGCCATCGGCGCTGCCTATTTAATGTTTATTGCAATTAAACATTTTCTTAAGAAAGACGACGAAGTGAAGCAAGTGAAAAAGAAAAGTTTCCCAGGAACTGTTGCACAAATCGCATTAGCAGACATAGCCTTTGCTATTGACTCAATCTTAGCTGCTGTCGCTTTAGTTATCGCTTTACCACCAACAACATTTGGTACAATCGGTGGCATGGATACTGCACAGTTCGTCATTATCGTCCTTGGTGCACTTGCAGGATTAATTATTATCCGTTTCGCATCAGCATTATTTATCAAATTATTAACTACTCGTCCAAGTTTAGAATCAGCAGCGATGTTAATCGTAGGATGGGTCGGTGTGAAACTTGCAGTTCACACTTTAGCACATGAATCTGTACAAATCATTCCAGAATCCTTTGTACACGGTCCAATTTGGAACACAATATTCTGGGTAGTAATGGTTGGTATTGCTGTTATCGGTTGGTTTGCCTCTGGTAAAAAAGGAAATTCCGACCAAACATCTGAAGAGAAAGAAACTGAAAAACAAACAATTTAATATAAATGATTAAAATTAGACAAGGCTGTCCATTAATTTGAGCACACAAAGCTAACAAAAATGGACAGCCTATTTTGGTACACGGGGACGGGTCCCTTGTTTCATTGCCTAGTTACATTGCTTAAAAATGATACGAAATTTTACCTGTTTTCACCCACACCCTATTACTTCGTGAAGGAACTGTGTTTCAAAGTGGACGGACAGATGATATATTAACTGAAGAATCGTTATCAAACTTTTACAACCATACTGTTACATTACATAAAAATGAACAACGATATTTTATTTCCTTAAAACGTAAAAATGAAGCAATAATGGGCCAGCGATAAACTTTCTGGGAGGCAAAAACTGTTGCCTCCTAATTTTCTTCATAAATAATCCCATAAAAAACTAAATCTTCATATCGACCATCTTTTATAATATGGTCAACTAACACACCTTCTTGTTTCATACCTATTTTTTCTAATACCCTGCCGGATGCTGGATTTGACCGGAAATGTCGTGCATACACTTTATGATAATTCTTTTCATTAAATGCAAACTCAATCATCGCTTTTCCCGCTTCAGTTGCATATCCCTTTCCCCAATATTCTTCACCGATCCAATACGCCAACTCTCCATTACGGAAAGCTTTATTTTTTGATAAAGCAATCGCGCCAAATAATTTCCCCGTATTTTTATCTGTAATAGCAAATTCAAAAACCTTCTCCGATTTAACCTTCTTCGGCATCCCTTTAATCCATTTAATTGCATCGTCGATTGAATACGGATATGGTAAATTCATCGTAGATTTATATATATTGTAGTTATTTACTATACGAGCTACTTCCTCTGCATCTTCTAGTTGAAAAAATCGCAATAAAAGTCTTTCCGTCCGAATCGTTTTCTTTTCTTGATTATAAAACAATGAAACTCCCCCCTAATAAAAAAAGGTACATTTCCAAAAACTGGATTGTACCTTTGTTACTTTTCATTTTATACCATTTTAATTTATTTTCAATTCAATCATTAACCTTCTTCGTCTTTCCCCGCTTCTTTTGCTAATTGTTTAAAGGATTTTACTTTGCCATGGGGTGGATTGTTTTGAGTTTTTCTTAAACGCCAACGATCTCGTTTAGTTCGTTTTGACCAAGTCATGCATCATTTCCCCTTTCAAAATGTTAACCTATATCCCAACCATCTTCCCTACGCCGTTTAGCCTCTTCTTTTTGAATTTTATTTGCCTTTGCACTTCCAATTTCCTTCGCAAATTCAGTATCATGTACAGCTGAATCGATTCCTTGATTATTTTTTTGCTTCGCATCATTTTTCTTCGTTCGTTTCGCCAAAAAAATCCCTCCTTCAAATTTTATTATTAGGAGAGAAAAACAATTTATTCTTTCTTAAAAAATCTTCCATAACGAAAAAAACAGACAGAAATAAATTCTGTCTGTTCTCATATTAATGACGGATTAAGTAATCAAAGGCACCTAGGGCAGCAGTTGCACCTGATCCCATCGAAATAATAATCTGTTTATATGCACTGTCTGTACAGTCACCAGCTGCAAATACACCTGGCACACTCGTAGCACCTTGTTTATCAACAATAATTTGACCGCGGTCCATTTCAACAGTACCTTCTAACCATTCCGTATTTGGTACTAGACCGATTTGTACGAACACACCTTGTAATTCAATATGATGTTCTTCATTTGTTTCACGGTCAACATATGTTAATCCAGTTACTTTATCTGTACCAGTAATTTCTTTTGTAGCTGCATTTTTAATAACAGTTACGTTAGGTAAACTATTTACACGTTCTTGTAAAACAGAATCCGCTTTTAATTCAGGTGCAAATTCTAAAACAGTTACATGGTTAACGATACCAGCCAAGTCAATTGCAGACTCTAATCCAGAGTTACCGCCACCGATAACTGCTACGTCTTTACCAGCGAACAATGGTGCATCACAGTGTGTACAGTTGGCAACACCTTTTGTACGGAACTCTTCCTCACCAGGTACGCCAACGTTACGCCAACGTGCACCCGTTGCGATAATAGCTGTTTTACTCTTAAGCACAGCACCGTTTTTCAGTGTCACGTGAATCATATCGTCTTTTCTTTCCAGACCTTCAACGGACACAGAATCCATAATATCAACTGGATATTCTCTCACATGTGCTTCTAATTGGGCAGCTAATTTTTCACCATCTGTTTCTTTTACAGAGATGAAGTTTTCAATCGTAGTTGTATCTAGTATTTGACCCCCGAAGCGTTCAGCAACAATACCTGTACGTACACCTTTTCGAGCAGCATAAATTGCCGCTGAAGCACCCGCTGGTCCACCACCAATTACAAGTACATCGAATGGCTCTTTCTCTTCATATACAGAAGAATCAACTTCACTACCAAGTTTCGCTAAAATATCCTTAACTGTCATACGACCACTTTCAAAGAATTCGCCGTTTAAGTAGACAGCTGGCACAGCCATAATGTCTTTACTTTCAACTTCATCTTTAAAAGCAGTCCCCTCAATCATTGTATGGGAAATACCAGGGTTAAGTAGACTCATTAAGTTTAATGCCTGAACAACTTCAGGACAGTTATTACACGTTAAACTAACATATGTTTCAAAGCGGTATTCACCTTGAATGTTTTTAATTTGATCAATGATCTCTTGTTCAACTTTCGGCGGTCTACCACTCACTTGTAGCAACGCTAGAACAAGTGAAGTAAACTCATGACCGAGAGGAAGACCGGCAAAAACGATGCCAGTCTCTTCTCCAGGTCTATTGACACTAAAGCTAGGAGTGCGCTCTAGTTGAACACGCTCATATTTAATACGAGGTGACATATTTGCTAATTCTTCAACAAGCTCAAGCATGTCTTGAGAAACTTTATCAGAACCAACACTTACCTTAAGATGTACATCACCTTCGAGAAGTTGTAAATATTGCTCTAACTGTTGCTTTATATCTGCATCTAGCATTTATTGATCACTCCTCAATTTGCCTTGCCCTCTTATAAACAAACGGTCATAAAGCTATTAGATTTTACCTACAAGGTCAAGACTAGGTTTTAATGTTTCTTCTCCTTCTTTCCATTTCGCAGGGCAAACTTCACCTGGATGGTTACGTACGTATTGTGCTGCTTTAATTTTATCAATTAATGTACTTGCATCACGTCCAATACCGTCTGCGTTAATTTCTACTGCTTGGATAACACCGTCTGGATCGATGATGAAAGTACCTCGATCAGCTACTCCTTCTTCTTCACGAAGTACATCAAACATACGGATTAATTTATGAGAAGGATCACCGATCATTGTATATGTAATTTTACCGATTGCTTCTGAATGATCATGCCATGCTTTATGAACGAAGTGAGTATCAGCTGAGCAAGAATAAACTTCGCAACCTAATTTTTTCAATTCATCATATTGTTCTTGTAAGTCTTCTAGTTCTGTAGGACATACAAATGTAAAGTCAGCTGGATAGAAGCATAGAACACTCCATTTTCCTTTGAAATCTTCGTCTGTTACCTCAACGAAATCTCCGTTACGGTAAGCTTGTAGTGTGAATGGTTCAATTTGTTTTCCAATAATTGACATTTGCAATTCCTCCTGTTGAATCTTTTTTAAAATAATTATCTTCTAGAAATTATTATCAGATACTTTTTAAAATATAACAATAAAATTTTTGTTAAATTATCGTTAAATAATTTTGAACAAAGTATCTGTCACACACTATCATTATCCACATTAGTCATATTTTAGTCAAATATAAAGCACTTTTTTCATATCTTAGACAAAATCTCGTTCTTTTATATTACAATGTTCAAACAATCAAAGAGAATAGTTCGTATTCTCAAATATTATACGTAATTGAAAAAATAGAGTACAAAAATATTCCAAGAAAATACGCAGCTAATAAAGCGAAAAACAACTTTTTCCAAAACCTTATATTCATTATTGACTACAATTAGTCAGCTAATTCATATTAATACTCACCTATTTTGTTTTACATACCAATAAACCATTTAATAGCAATTATTAAAACACATTATATTTTCATAAACATAGGGGAAATTATAAACGTATATCCAAACTAGGAGGTAATACTTTATGGCGAGATTAAAAAGGAACCCGTCAAAAGCAGGCGTAAGTGCAGCGAGTGTTAAAGGTAATGCCGGACCTGGGAAGAAGAAGGCCCATGTTGATAAGGTGAATAGTCAGAACAATCAATATCCAAAATAATAAAAATAGGCTGTCCATAAAGTTAATTTTGAAGTTATGCTTCATTGCGTTGGCAGACGCTTTCCGCCGGCGGTCTCAGCCTCCTCGTCTCTACGTTCCTGTGGGGTCTTCGGCTCGTGCTAGTCCGGCTGGAGTCGCCGCCAACTTCACTTCAAAATGTCGGGATTTTGGACTTGTTGGACAGCCACTTTCCTTATTTAAATAGTCGTTTTTTCGCTCTTCGGAAATTTCCCTCGAATTTCCTCAATTACTGGAATGCTTTTCCTTGTTGTCGGATCAAACATGACACAAGTAACGAGCGCTTCAGTCAATATTTCATTCTTTTGATTATAAATGGATTGTTTAAATTTCAAACTTTTATTTCCTATATAATTAGGAATTGTTTCAATTTGTAATCGATCCCCAAGTAACGCTTCCTTTTTAAAATCAATTTCAATTCGAATAACGACAGTACCCAAATTCTTCTCTTTCATATCAAGGAAGTTCATTCCCGTTGCTTTATAAAACCAATTTTCTCTACCTTTTTCTAAATAATCAAGGTAAACTTTATTATTCACATGCCCCAATTCATCGATATCGCTTTCGATTACAGTTAGTGAAGTTTTGTCAATCATATTTCTCCCCTCCATTTTATTTGACCTTATGTACTTTGTTAAGAAACAAATTTTTACTAGAAAAATTTGTCAAAAAAGTTACACCCATAAAAATTTCCCCATTAACAAAAGACCCCTCTAATTACTATGATAATTTCTAACACCTATACTTTGCAAGAAATTTCATTATTATTTTAATAAAAATTTAAAGGCTGTTAAATAGTCATCTTCCTGACTAATCAACAGCCTCTTACCAAAAAAATATTTATGAATAATTTTTAAGTTTCTGAAGGGACATCATTTTCATCCATATCGTCAGCAGTCTCACCAGCTTTATTTCCTAGAGCTCCGCCCGCAACCGCTCCTGCTACCGTTCCTAAAGGACCAAAAACTGAACCAATCGCGGCACCCGCTACTGCACCAGTTCCTGTTCCAACCACTTCACTTACTGTATCATCCGTTTGATTTTGCTTCCGTTTATCTTTTTCTGCCAAAGCAATCACTCCCTATAATTTTTTTGGACTGAACTAGTAAATACTAGCTCATCCATTTTTATCTTTCCCTTTACCTTTCATTAAAATTATGGAAACTATTTCTGAGTATATTAATTCATCATACTTCAATAAAAATTGGAACAATCATCGGATTTTTCTTCGTTTGCTGTTGAACATAATCACGTATTGCTCTTTTAATTTTCTTTTTCATCCCGTTCCACGAATATCGTTCTTCATTAAGCAATTCATTCACTTTATTAAACGTAATTTCATTAATGCCGTTACGAAGTTTTGAAAAATTTTGATCAACAAACCCTCGCGAAAAAGTCTCCGGTTCAGCAAGAAGTCTGCCATCATATTTACTCATCGTAAGAACAATAATGAGCATTCCATCTTTCGAAATTTGTTTTCGATCACGTAAAACAAATTCCATATCCCCTACATCCCCATCATCCACATACATGTTTCCAATTGGGATGTTACGAGATTTTCGAGCGATGCCGTTTTCTATTTCAACTACATCCCCATTACGCAAAATAAACGTATTTTCTTTTTCGACACCGACACTTACTGCTAATAAACAGTGGTGATGTAACATTCGATATTCACCATGGATCGGAATAAAATATGTCGGTTTCATTAAAGAGAGCGTTAATTTTAAATCTTCTTGATAACCATGACCAGATACATGCATTCCCGATGCACTGCCAGAGCCATAAATTACATTTGCCCCTAAAGCGAAGAAATTATCGACAATCGTTGTAATATTTTTTTCATTACCTGGGATTGGTCCTGCAGCAAAAATGACCGTATCCCCTCGTAAAACATCAATTCCATGAAATTCTCCTGAAGACAAACGGGAAAGGGCCGCCAGCGGTTCACCTTGACTACCTGTACATAATATAACAACTTCATCAGGGTCATAAAAATTAATTTCATCCCTGTCAATAATCATCCCATCAGGAACTTGTAAATACCCTCTCTCAATGGCAATTTCAACTACATTGAGCATCGTTCTACCTAATAAAACAAGCTTTCGTTTCGTCTTTTCCGTCGCATTAATAATTTGTTGAATCCGACTTATGTTAGACGCAAAGGTAGATACAATAATTCTTTGTTTCGCTTTAATAAAGGCAGCATTTAAATGTTCTTCCACTTTTTGTTCAGACGGTGTAAAACCTGATCGTTCAGCATTCGTACTCTCCGATAATAAAAGTAATACCCCTTCCTCACCAATTTTTGCCATCTTATGTATTTCCGGACGCTCATTATTAGCTGGCGTTAAATCAAATTTAAAATCACCCGTATGAACAACATTTCCAACCGGTGTTTTAAAAATAATCCCTAAACAATCAGGAATACTATGATTAACTTTAAAGAAACTTAAATGAAATGAACCAATTTGAATCTCACTATCAGAATTAATTTCATGAAGTGTACTTTCTCTTAAAAACCGATGTTCTTTTAATTTCAGTTCAATTAGTCCAAGTGTAAACCGTGTTGCATACACTGGCACATTCACCTTTTTCAAAAAGTATGGAATGCCGCCGATATGATCTTCATGGCCATGGGTAACAATTAATGCTCGGACACGATGTTGATTTTCGATTAAATAAGAAAAATCAGGGATAATCAAGTCAATTCCTAATAAGCTTTCATCGGGAAATTTATTACCGCAATCGATGACAATGATATCTTGGCCATATTCAATTACATACATATTTTTACCTATTTCATTTAAGCCACCGAGGGCAAATACGGATAAAACTTCTCCTTTCTCATCCACAACAGACAGCCACTTTTGCTGTTTTTTTGTTAGTATACCCATAACTGTAAGAGCTACTACAATTTTCTTTACTTACATTTTTTAAAATGGTGAAAAATAACATTGAGAAAAAACTTTTGGTGGGATAATTCATATGAATTTCGAAGCATGAAATTTAGAATAAAATGGAGATTAGAGCGGAGAATAGAATTTTTCGCAATAAAAAACAGCGATTTAATCGCTGTTTTTCAGACTATGATATGATGACCCCTACGGGATTCGAACCCGTGTTACCGCCGTGAAAGGGCGGTGTCTTAACCACTTGACCAAGGGGCCAAAATACGAAGTGAGAAGGCGGGATTTGAATCCGCGCACCGGTAACCCAATCTAACGGTATAATAAACCGTCCTCTTCAGCCACCTGAGTACTTCTCTAAAGACGGTCCGGACGGGACTCGAACCCGCGACCTCCTGCGTGACAGGCAGGCATTCTAACCAACTGAACTACCGGACCATATTAAATTTTAAAAATAAGTAGCGGCGGAGGGAGTCGAACCCACGACCTCACGGGTATGAACCGTACGCTCTAGCCAGCTGAGCTACGCCGCCATATTCATATTTTATCTGGTGGAGCCTAGCGGGATCGAACCGCTGACCTCCTGCGTGCAAAGCAGGCGCTCTCCCAGCTGGGCTAAGGCCCCATAATTACTAACAATCATATGACCTTTAATAGGAAGCGCGCCCGAGAGGAGTCGAACCCCTAACCTTTTGATCCGTAGTCAAACGCTCTATCCAATTGAGCTACGGGCGCATTATTGTAAATTAATGGGGCGACCGATGGGAATCGAACCCACGAATGCCGGAGCCACAATCCGGTGCGTTAACCACTTCGCCACGGTCGCCACGGTCGCCACGGTCGTCATAAGTAAAATGGTGGAGGGGGACGGATTCGAACCGCCGAACCCTGAGGGAGCGGATTTACAGTCCGCCGCGTTTAGCCACTTCGCTACCCCTCCATTATGAATTTGGAATCATCAGCTGCATTTGTAACAGACGATTATTATACTAACATACTATCAAATTAATGTCAAACTTTTTTGAGAAAATTATTTTAAAATTCGTATCAAAAACGCGACTTTTATATATTAACAAGATTAATATTTATTGTCAATAATATCTTTATATT
>NZ_JAACYS010000008.1 GCF_009996845.1 Pallidibacillus pasinlerensis
CAGAATCATACCGTTAAATAATAATTCAAACTGTTTTTAACTGAAATTTTCCCATACATCAGTTTTATATGAAATACTTTCTATTTTATGATCATCATTTAAATTTGCTTGCCCTTCCACTTTTACAACTTCTGATGATTCACTGTTTTCCTTTTGGTACTGTAATTCTAATGTAAAATTATAAATATTCTCTTTATCATTTATCATTTCGAATTCAATATTTTTCACTTCTAATTTGTAATTATTATTTATAGGTTGAACCCATAATACTGTTCCGTAGCTAGAAATGTACTCTTGATAGGATGTATTATTTGCAAAATAATCTTTATATAATTTTTCATCATAATTATTTAATGCCTTGAGTTTTTCTTCACCTTCCATATCATTTATTATTTCTTTAAGTTCATCATCTGGACCTGTAAGATTATTCCGCAATACAGCTTCAATTGTTTTAATATTTTCATCTGACGTTTTCATTCCTGTACTTTCGTTACAACCACTTAATATTAAAATAAAAATAGTAAATAGGGTCAACGTAAAAAATTTGTATTTTGTTCTCTTCATTTTCATAAAATCTCCTCCTTAAAATATATGTAAACTTTAAAAAGTTTTTAAAAAGGGAAATAGATTCTGTTTAAAAACTTTATTTAAACTCATTTTAAATGGGTATATATTATTTTCCCAGAATAATCAATTAGTTTTAAAACTTGAACTATTGTAATTTTTTGATATAATATTTTTGTATTATTATAGAATAATAGAAACTTTATTTATAATAAAAAAATAATGATAATTCAAGAAGGGAGGTTAGATTATAAAAAAATTTCTTCCTATTTCAGTTTTTGCTCTTTTTACCATGTTAATGATTTTACCAACTAGTGTATTTGCTTCTACCTCTGATCATTCAACTCATGATCATCAAGCTGAAAGCACCGAAGTTCTTATGGATGGAGAAATTATTGTGGTTCCATTTTACATACCTTGCCCTCAAGGTGGAAAACACACTATGTATGAACACGGGGCTGGTATGTCAACAACAATAAATAAATAAGGGAGGATATATCATTAAATACTTTATATCCTCCCTTATATTATACTATTGTTAATATGCGACCACGGTCACGAATCATTTTTATCCCCTTCCCATTGTTTATTAATTGTTAATCAAAAGAAAGGTTATACTTTATGCCTTATGCCCTCCAACAAGTTGAGCCCTTCTTCTTGCTGTACCCGCTTCGGTATAAGAAACGGCTCTTAAGATTGCATCGGAACCGAAACGTTTGCGGATGCCATCAACGGTATAACCTAATTTTTTCCTTTTCCAAAGATTTGGTTCAAATAGATTAAGCTGGACATTTTCATCTGAGGTAATATTGGAAAGAGAAATTGCTATTTGTCTTACAGTTCGACCATCATAAAATTTATCAAACAGTTCTATACATATTCTATAAAGATCCATCGTTATATTCGTTGGGATATCAATCGTTTTAGCACGATTAAATCCGCCACCTAGTTCTTCGTGGCTATAGCCGATACTAAGAGTAACAGTGCGGCCGGCACACCGATGATTTCGTGCTCTTCGTGCCACTTCTTCACACATTTCTAAAATGACCGTTTTAATCTCCTTTACATTTTTATAGTCTCTTAGTAAAATTTGACTTTTTCCAAAACTAATTTGTCCTTGCATAATTGGTGCACCAATTTCCGATAAATCAATACCCCAAGCATGGTAATACAATTGATTCCCCATAACACCGAATTCCTTTTCAAGCTTTGTTAAGTCATAACTGGCTAATTGACCGACAGTAAAAATCCCCATGCCATTTAGACGTTTTTCTAAACGTCGGCCAATTCCCCACATTTCACTCAACGGCGAAACAGGCCACAGTTTTTTCGGCACATCTTCATATTTCCATAGCGCAATTCCTGTATGCTTCGCTTCCAAATCTAAAGCTAACTTTGCCATCAACATATTCGGACCAATGCCAATGGCACAAGTTAATTGAAACTCACGCATTAATTCATCTTTAATTTTTCTTGCAATATCAATAACATCTCCCCATAAAACATCTGTTCCGTCAACTTGAAGAAAACTTTCATCAACACTATAAACGTGAATCGCTTCTTTCGGAACATAACGGTTAAATAGACGAGTTATTTCAGCTGAAACCCGTAAATAAGTTGCCATTTTCGGTTCAATCAAATGAATTCGAGGATCCTTCGGGATTTCAAAAAGTCTTGAACCCGTTTTAATCCCGTACTCTTTTTTTAAACGTGGGGAAGCGGCTAATACAATACTCCCTTCCCTGTCTTTATCCCCTATAACCGCCACTAAACTTTCCAATGGATCAAGACCTTCCATCACCGCAGCACAACTTGCATAAAAACTTTTAATATCAATGCATAAAATATGCTTTAGCGGTAATTTTTCATAATCAATCATCTTGTTCCTCCTTTCATGTTGAAGCGACTTTAGTAGGGATTTCACCTTCGATTTGTTTCAATTGTATAGAACATATGTTCGGTTCATTATATTACTTATTTTATGCGAATATACGTTCGTTTTCAACTGGAATTTTATAGAACAAGATGAAAAATATTTTTTCAGATAAATATTTCACTTAAAAAAATTCAATAAAACAAGTAACTTTAACGCTTTTATGCGCATTTACTTTAATTGAATAAAAATAAAATTGAGACTCCCTTTAGTGAATTTCAACCAAAGGGAGTCTCTTTTATTATTTTCCTATAATTTGTTTAATTGCTTTTATAAATGTGTCCATTTCTTCATCAGTTCCGATTGTCACTCGAACAAATTGATCAATACGGTTTTTATTAAAATACCGGATGTAGATCCCCTGCTCCTTCAACTTTTCATAAATAAGCTGCGAAGGAACGGTTCCATGACGAATAAATAAAAAGTTCGTTTTAGACTCTAATACGTGGAAAGATAAGTCTTTTAGTTCTTTTGCTACACGTTCCCTAGTATTAATAATTTTTTCACGGGTTTCATTAAAATAATTCACATCTTCAATCGCCGCCTTACCTGCAACTAACGCGAGTCGGTCTAACGTATAGGAGTTAAAGGAATTTTTAATTCGTTCTAATCCTTCAATTAATTGTTCATTACCGAGAGCCAATCCAATTCGCATCCCTGCTAGTGACCGCGATTTTGATAAAGTTTGAATAACAAGTAAATTTTCATACTTAGGAATTAATGCTGTAGCAGACTCGCCACCAAAATCAATATATGCCTCATCGACAATCACAACTTTTTCTCGATTATGTTGTAATATTTGTTCAACTTGATCTAATGATAAAGCAAGTCCCGTCGGTGCATTCGGATTCGGAAAAATAACACCACCGGGTGAATTAAAAAATTGTTCCACCGGTATCGTAAAATCTTCCGCTAATGGCACTTCACGATAATTTAAACCATATAAATTAGCATAAACAGGATAAAAACTATACGTAATATCAGGGAAGAAAATTTCTTCCCCAGGGTTGAAAAAGCCTAAAAAAGAGAAAGCCAACACTTCATCCGAGCCATTACCAACAAATACTTGCTTTTCATTAACACCGAAATATTTTGCAGCTGTAAGTTTCAAATCAGCTGCTGTCGGACTAGGATATAATCTTAAATCCCCATTTACAAGTTGTTTAATAGCCTTTAGTACTTTTGGTGACGGAGGATACGGGTTTTCATTCGTATTTAACTTGATAATCGATGTTGATTGAGGTTGTTCACCCGGTACGTATGGTTCCGTATGTTTCGTTACTTCACTCCAAAATTTACTCATCGTTAACGCTCCTAGTTACATATTTAATTCTCTTCTATCTTTTCCGGTTTGCCTGCGTTTGTTCATCCGTTTACTTAATTCTTTTCTCACATCATCAATTGAAATATTTTGTTCAATCATTAAAACAATCGAATGATAGGCTAAATCAGCTAGTTCACTAATAAGTTCATTGCGATCATTATTTTTGGCACCGATAATCACTTCAGTCGTTTCTTCGCCGACTTTCTTTAAAATTTTATCAAGACCTTCCGAAAACAAATAAGAAGTATACGATCCTTCAACAGGATTTGCTTTTCTTTCTTTCAAAAACTCATATAAATCTTCGGTAATATTTTTGTCATCACTTTCAAACTGATTATCTATTAAAATTTCATTATGGAAGCAACTCATCTGGCCAGTATGGCAAGCAGGGCCGACTTGTTCTACTTCAACAAGTAACGAATCACGATCACAGTCAAAAGCAAGTCTCTTTACCTTTTGTACATGACCACTCGTTTCCCCTTTATTCCAAAGTTTTTGCCTCGATCGACTATAAAACCACGTTGTATTCGTTTCAAGCGTTTTTTCTAGTGACTCTTTATTCATGTAGGCAAGCATTAATATTTTTCCCGTATAAATATCTTGAACAATAGCTGGAACGAGTCCTTTTTCGTCGAATTTGATGCGGTCTATTTCAATACTCATCATTGAACGCCCCTTACTTCAATTCCATTTTTAAATAAATATTGTTTTAAATCTTGTATATCAACTTCACCATAGTGGAAAACAGATGCTGCTAAAGCGGCATCAGCGTTCGCTTTTTTGAAAACGTCTAAAAAGTCTTCTTTCTTACCTGCACCACCGGAAGCAACAACAGGAATATTTACGCTTTTTGCAATTTCTCCTGTAATATCTATACTATAGCCCGATTTAACACCATCTGTATCAATCGCATTTAACACAATTTCTCCTGCACCGAGTTTTTCTCCCTTTAATGCCCATTCTACAGCATCCATACCTGTATCAATGCGGCCACCATTAATAAACACAGTCCAATTCCCCGACTCTTGCTTTTTAGCATCAATAGATAACACAACACATTGACTTCCAAACTTTTCGGCAGCTTCTTTTATTAAGGTAGGATTTTTAACTGCTGCACTATTAATGGAAACTTTATCTGCCCCTGCTTTAAGCACTTTCCGAAAATCCTCGATCGAACGAATTCCTCCACCAACAGTAAAAGGAATTCTGACTTGCTCTGCAGTTTTTTCCACGACATCGACAAAAATATCTCGATCTTCATTAGATGCAGTAATATCATAAAAGACTAATTCGTCAGCTCCAAGTTCACTGTACTTTTGGGCAAGTTTGACCGGATCATCAATATCGACAATATTTTTAAATTTTTCACCTTTAACAACCCGTCCATTCCGAACATCTAAACAAGGAATAATTCGTTTTGCTAACATGCTACCACTTCCTTTATCGCAATTTCTAAATTAATTTTATCGGTGTAAAGAGCTTTTCCAATAATGGCTCCATACATATTAGATGAGGCTAATTTCTTTAAATCTTCTAAACTAGTTATGCCTCCAGAGGCGATCACATCCATCGTCGTTTGCTGGTTTATTCTTTCAAGCTCTATAAAATTCGGACCTTGAAGCATGCCGTCTTTCGCAATATCTGTATAAATAATCGTTTGTACCCCTTTTTCCTCAAGCTGTTTTGTAAAATCTAATGCACGGACTTTACTAGTCTTTGTCCAACCATCCGTCGCTACAAAACCATTTTTCGTATCGACGGAAACAACTATTTTTTCATTAAATTTAGTGACTACCTCATCTAAAAATTTTTTATTTTGTAATGCAGCACTCCCTAAAATCACACGGCTTACACCAATGCTTAGGAGACTCTCAATTCTATCAATATTTCGGATGCCACCACCAACTTGCACAGGGATATCAATCACTTGTAAAATTTCCTCTATTGTCTTAAAATTTCTCGTCTTACCAACAAGGGCACCATCTAAATCAACGATATGCAAATATTCAGCACCTAGTTCTGCCCACTTTTTTGCTATTAAAACAGGGTCCCCGAAAGTAGTTTGTTTATCATAATCTCCTTGAATCAGACGAACACATTGACCATTTCGTATATCAATTGCCGGAAATAAAATCATTTGATCAACTCCCCAAAAACTTTTAATAATTTTTTACCGGTATCACCGCTTTTTTCAGGATGGAACTGCATACCGATAATATTTTCTTTTTTTACTATAGCTGGTACTTTTACTCCATAATCTGTCCAATATAACACTTCATCAACATTTTTTGGTTTTACATAATAAGAATGTACAAAATAAACATATTCATTTTTTTGTAAAACTTCATGAAAACAGCTATTTGTTCCCTCGACTAATTGATTCCAGCCCATGTGAGGTACTTTTAATTGTTGATCAAAACGGACAACTTCTCCTTCTAAAAGACCTAAACCGGTCCACTCACCATGTTCATAACTTTTTTCATAAAAAAGTTGGAGTCCTAAACAAATCCCTAGTATCGGTTTCCCAGCCTGAACATTTTCTTTAATTGAATCAATAAAGTTTAAAGCATGGAGTTGATCCATTGCATCTTTAAAAGCACCGACACCAGGTAAAACTAACGCATCTGCTTCATATAACTTTTTGGGATTATCGGTAATTTCTGTTTGAAATCCAAGATCATTTAAAGCGTGGTTTACACTTTTTAAATTTCCAGCTCCATAATCGATAATTGCAATCATAAGACTTCTTCCTTTTCTTTTTTTTTAAGTTTATAACATTCCTTTTGTTGAACGAACACCAGTAATTCTTTTATCTATTGCTGATGCTTCATCTAAGACACGACCAAAACCTTTGAAAATTGACTCAATAATATGATGACTATTTCGTCCGTGAAGTAGTTCAATATGTAATGTCACGCCCGCTTGATTCACAAAGGCCCGGAAAAATTCTTCTACTAATTGGGTATCAAATTGTCCAACTTTTTCCGTAGGCATATTGACATCAAAATATAAATATGGGCGTCCAGAAATATCGATAGAAATTCGACTAAGTGACTCATCCATCGGTGTATAAACCGTTGCATAACGACGAATTCCAGCCTTATCACCTAAAGCCTCTTTAAAAGCTTGACCAAGCACGATACCAATATCTTCAACGGAATGATGATGATCTACATCCAAATCACCGTTACATTTTACTTGTAAATCTAAAAAACCATGTTTGGTCATCAATGTTAACATATGATTAAAAAATCCGATTCCTGTATCAATTACAAACTTTCCTTCGCCATCTATATTTAATGTAAGCGCAATATCTGTTTCACCTGTTGTTCTTTTTACATTTGATTGTCTCATTTTTACACCTCACAATTAAATCTTACTTGGATAGAATTTGCATGGGCTCCTAGCCCTTCTTCATTCGCAAAATGAACTACTTGATTTTTTACCTTTTCTAATTCTTCTTGATTATAAAAAATGACACTGGAACGTTTTAAGAAATCATACGTACCAAGGGGTGATGAAAAGCGAGCTGTACCGCTTGTTGGTAATGTATGGTTTGGTCCGGCAAAATAATCACCCAATGGTTCTGGTGCATAGGGCCCTAAAAAGATCGCACCGGCATGTTTTACTTTCGAAAGGTTTGCGAAGGGATCAGCAACTAACAATTCCAAATGTTCTGGTGCAATGATATTTGCCACATTAAAGGCTTCATCTAAAGTATCTACTACAAAAATTTGACCGTATTGATCAATCGATTGTCTTGCTATGTCCTTCCGTTCTAATTTGGCTAATTGATTTTCAACTTCTTTTTGAACTGCCGTGGCTAGTTCAGTAGAATTCGTTACTAAAATACTAGCTGCCATTTCATCATGTTCTGCTTGAGATAATAAGTCGGCAGCAATAAAAACAGGATTCTGTTTTTCATCAGCAATTATGCAAACTTCACTTGGACCAGCAATCATATCAATGTCGACCGTACCAAACACGTACTTTTTCGCTCTAGCCACATATATATTTCCGGGTCCGACGATTTTATCTACCGGTCGTATCGTTTCTGTTCCATATGCAAGGGCAGCTATCGCCTGTGCACCACCAACTCTATAGATTTCTTGTACTCCAGCGATTTTTGCAGCAGCTAAAACATAAGGGTGGACGTTTCCATCTTTATCTGGAGGAGATACTAAAGCAATTTCATTCACTCCGGCAACAACTGCTGGTAAAACGGTCATAAGTACGGTAGAAGGATATGCCGCTTTTCCTCCCGGTACGTAAACACCTATTCGATCAAGGGGCGTAACTTTTTGACCTAAAATAATTCCATCATTTTTATAATTTAACCATGACTTTTCAAGTTGAGCTTGATGGAAGTCAATAATATTTTGTTTAGCCTCTTGTAATACGTTTATAAATTCTTCGTCAATTGATTCATAGGCAGCATCGATTTCAGCTTGAGATACTTTCAAGGTTGTAAGTTGTGCACCATCAAATTTTTCTGTGAATTTTTTTAGAGCCTCATCACCGAAATTTTTCACATCATTGATGATTTCTTTTACCCTTGCATCAATTTGATCAAAATCCGCCTCAGTTCGATTCAATTTATCATTAATTAAACTTTCTTCTATACTTGAAACATTTGTAATGTCCATCATCTTACTAAATCTCCTTTTTTACTGACACTGGCTTCAATCTGCTGAATTAAGTCATTGATTCGCTGATTTTTTGTTTTAAAACTCGCTTTATTGACAATTAATCGAGCTGTAATTTCACAAATATCCTCTAAAACTACTAATCCATTATCTTTAAGGGTTCTACCAGTTTCCACAATATCGACGATACAGTCAGACAAGCCTACCAGTGGAGCTAACTCAACAGAACCATTTAAATGAATCGTATCAATGAGCTGTCCTTTTTTAGCAAAAAATTGCTTTGTTACCGTTGGATATTTACTAGCGACAACTAATCGTTTTTTATTCAAATCCGTACCGGGTAAACCGGCAACGGCAAAACGACAGCGACCAAAACCTAAATCGACCATTTCATAAACATTTGCACCAGATTCAATTAACGTATCCTTTCCGATTACCCCTATATCAGCAGCCCCACGTTCGAGATAGACCGCCACATCACTTGCTTTAACTAAAACAATGCGGATTTTATTTACCTCATCTTCAAAGATGAGTTTTCGACTATTTTCATGGTATTCAGGAAATTCAATCCCGATTTCATTTAATAGATTAATCGTATTATTAACGAGTCTACCTTTGCCAAGGGCGAATGTAATATATTTCATCTCAAGCACCTCCTTTATTTCCATTTAACGATTCAATTAAGCGATCTACATAAATGGCAAAGCCAATTGCTTTTGTATCATAACCAAATTGTTTCGTAAGATTATCGTATCTTCCCCCGAGTAAAACCGGACTGCCGTAACCTGTTATAAAACCTTGAAAAACAATGCACGTATAGTAATTTAAATGGTTGATTAAACCTAGGTCGAGGGATAAATATTGTTCATAACCTTTAGCAACTAATTTCTCATAAACAGCTTTTAAGTGACGAATTTCATCTGTCATTTCATTATTAATCGCAATTTGAAACGCTCTCCGAAACACTTCTTCTGGTTCCCCATATAATGTAGGTATTGTTCGTAATGCATTTTTTAACTCTTCATCAATCGCTAATTCATTAACGTTCTTCTTTAATTGAGCAAAGTTTTTATCTTCAATTAGTCGCTGTATATCATTCATCGCTTCCTTAGGTAAATCAATTTGTTCAACTAATTTTTTAAAGAAATTCGCCTGACCGATATCAATTGTAAAATTTACAACTCCAACTTCCTGTAACGATTCAATCGCCAAACTTATAATTTCCACATCGGCCTCTCCCCCGTTTTTCCCAAACAATTCCACCCCTGCTTGAGTAAACTCTCGCGATTGGATATTTTGTAAATCTTCATTCATTCGAAAAATACTCGTTACGTAAGAAAATCTTTGTACCGGGTCAGCGTTTTGATAATTTTGTGCTACCATTCTAGCAATCGGAATTGTGGCATCCGGGCGTAACACTAAAATTTTGCCATCGGTATCAATGAGCTTAATCATTTGATCCTTATTCAACGTTCCTTCAATTTTGTTAAATAAATCATAATACTCAAATACCGGCGTTTGAATTTGTTTGTATTCATATTGCTTAAAAAGGTTCTTCAATTTTATAATTGTTTGTTCTTTTACCTCGAAATCTTCTCCATGTAAATCATTGACTCCTTTCGGAACAAGCTGACTCAGTTTCTCCATAACAACACAACCTTTTAATTTGTTAATAATTTAATTAATTAGTATTTTAACACTTTATCAAAATAAAAGCATGTAGTATTATTAAAATATACAAAAAAATTTTAGAAGGTGAAAAAATGTTTGATTTTCATTTACACAGTTCTTTTAGTGAAGACTGTGATACACCGATGGAGGAAATGGTAAAAGAAGCTATAAAAAAAGGAATTAAAGAGATGTGTTTTACGGAACATTACGATGAAGATTATCCTGATCAGGATTGGACCTTCGATTTAGATTTTGAAAAATACGATCAAAAAATTAAGGAAATGCAAAGGACTTACGGAGATAAAATAAAAATCCGAAAAGGAATTGAACTAGGTGTGCAACCGCATGTTCTCGATAGTTATGAAAAAATAACAAGCAATGAATATTTTGATTTTATTATTTGTTCGATGCACGCAGCTAAGAAAAAAGACTTGCATTTCGGTGAATTTTTCAAAGGTAAGTCATTAGATCAAGCATATGAAGAATTTTACACTGAACTATTTGAGTGTATTCAAAAGTTTAAACGCTTTAATATTTTAGGACATCTAGATTTAGTAACTAGATATAAGTACGAAGATGGTCTCGGAATGTGTCTCGATATTATTGAGGAAATTTTTAAGGAAATTATTCCAAACGGACAAGGCATCGAAATTAATACATCCGGTTTTTATTATGGAATTGGTCGTGTCCATCCTCACCTTGATATTTTAAAGCTATACAAAGAGTTGGGTGGAGAGATTATTACAATCGGTTCCGATGCCCATAAACCAGAACGTCTAGCAGAATACTATGATTACTCTGTTGATTTGTTAAAAAATCTTGGTTTTAAATATGTTGCTACATTCGAAAGTCAACAGCCAATATTTCATAAACTTGGTTAAAGAGAAGAGTATCAAAAGTTTTAAACTTTTGGATACTCTTTTTACGTTTTCAGTACGAATTAATAATAAAAAAATTTTCCGACACAAATTTTAATTTATATAGAAGTTATATATTCATTCACATTATAAATATAATGTTTATGAGTAGAAGTAAATTATAGGGGGGATTACGATTGGTTTGCCCGCAATGTCAAAAACAAAATCAAGAAGGAGCGAAGTTTTGCCCTTATTGTGGATATTCTTATGAAGAAATAGATGTAAATATAGATCGTGAGAAATTACAAAGGAAAGAGTATAATCGTAAAATCAAAACGTTTGTAACTAAAAATAATGATGGTCAACAGATGCAAGTCCAAATCGCACCTAATCAGGCACAAAAAGAAAGTTTCTTTAATCACTTTGCAACATTCTTTATAAACGGATTAAAAAAACCAACCCAATATGCAAAACATCAAGGTGAAGCTAGAGTTATATTTGGCTATATTATTTTAGTACTTTCAGCGCTTTTTTATGGACTTGCAATAGCGATGGTTTATATTCATTTCGATCGGGCATTATCTTTTTTTGGCGGAGCTAGCCATAGTTTCTTCTCATCCTTTTTTTCTTACTTACTAATTAATCTTGCAATTTTTACCCTTACTGTCGGACTAATATTCGTTTTCGTTAAAAATTTTATGAGAATCAATGTCGATTTTAACCATATTGTTGGCCGCTTCGGGACCCTCGCTATTATTCTCCTAGTTTGTAATGTGCTAATATTTCTTTTTGCATTAATAGGTTTAACATGGCTACAAAACTATGCGAGCGGAATAAGTAACGCCGTATTATATTTCATTATTGTATTAACAATCCAAATGTATGCCCAGGAAACAAAAGAGCAGTTTGAACCTTTATATGGAAGTCTAATTATTGCAGCTACTGTAATTTTATTAAATTCATTATTTTCAACTTCTATTTTCTCTAATTTATTTTTCTAACAAAATAAGGAGGCTCATAAAATTCAGCCTCCTAATTTTATTTTTTATTAAATGCATTTCTCGCTAACTTTTCTACTAAGCTTGGAAACAGCGCATGAACTTTACTGCCGATATTCATAAATATTGGTAGATTTATTTCCCTAGTACGTGTTAACATACGTTTTACGATTTTTTCCGCTAGTTTTTCAGGATTTAAAACACACCTTCCGACATTATCTAAATATTTTCCCGTGGCATCAGCTATTTCAAAAAAATTCGTTCGAATCGGACCAGGATTTACAGTTGTAACATATATATGGTTCTTTTCTACTTCTAAGCGGAGGCTATCAGAAAATTTTATAACCGCTCCCTTTGAAGCAGCATAAATACTTGATTTAGGAGTCGCTAATTTTCCAGCTTGAGAAGCGATATTTATAATATGACCAGACCCTTGTTTGATCATGATGGGTAATATTTTTTTCGTAATAGCGATTAAACCGAGTACGTTTACGCGAAACATGACTTCCGTTTCTTCGATAGATGTATCAACAACATATTTAAATTTTCCAAAACCAGCATTGTTAACTAATATATCAACAGTGCCAACTTCTTGAATAATCTGCTCTAATATTTTTTCTGCCTCAAGTAAATTTCCGACATCTAATTGGTATATAGCTACTTCTACTTTATATTTATCAATTAATTCATCTTTTAATTTTATTAATTTATCATAACGTCTCGCAGCTAATATTAAGTTTGCGCCACTTTCTGCACAATTATATGCAATCTGTTCACCAAGACCGCTTGATGCACCGGTGATAAAAATTGTTTTTCCTTTAATGCGCTGATTCATTATTTCCTCCAGTTAAATTACCTAGTTGTTTGCAATAAAGTAATGAGTTTCTTGTTCATTTAACAACCTAATTTCTTCAATCGATATTAAATAATCTAAAAATCCAACGGTTTGTGAAATGGTCATTGGCATATTTTTTCCATAGGCTTTTGGAAAGATTAATTTATTAAGTTCAAAGGCTGTCATTTGTTTATTTAATAAGTCAGTTTTAACTTTCATTGCGGAATCATGAAATCTAGAAACTCGTCGCTCAATTAACGAATATACTTGTTTTACTTCAGGTCCATGACCTGGAAAAACGACATCGACTGGAATTTGTTTAATTTTTTCTAATGAGCGAAGGTAATCAAGAATTGGTTTCGGTCGTTCCTTTCCAGGGTTATACGGTGGCTCTATAACTGGATTTGAAAACATGCTAGCTAAAATATGATCTCCACCAATTAACAGCCCTTCCCTCTCATTATAATAACTAAGCTGACTTTGCGAATGCCCTGGTGTTTCATAAATTACCCAATTCGGATGACCTGGTATTGTCATTCCTTCTGATAAAGTTCCAAATAACTCTTGATTCTCACAAGCAAGTTTATCAAGCAGGCGAAAGTCTTTAAAGCCTTCGTAATATTTGGACGGAATACCGAATTGTTTATAAATTTTAGTGAAGAATGCTACAATTTCTTCCCATAATGCCGGTTCTTTTTTTAGCCATTTTCTACCATATTCATGTCCATAAATTTTCACATTCGAAAACTGTTCCAATAAACCAACATGATCTGTATGATGATGAGTTAAAATTACTTGTTCAATATCATTAGGAGAATAGCCTAACTCACTTAACTCTTGTTTAAACACTTCCCACGCTTCCTGAGTTTTAATGCCTGCATCAACAAGTGTTAACGCATCCCCTTTTAATAGAAACATATTAACATTTCCAATTGGAAGTGGTGTTGGAACAGAAATTTTCCCTACTGACTGAATCCATTCTGCCATAACAATCCCCTTGTCCATTTATATAATTTAGTTGTTTACCAAGCTCCACCATAAGTTTATCTTTTTTATCGAAAATTGTCACATAATATAAATTAAAAAAGACTGTTCTACGAATTACGATGTAACCCCAAGTGAACAGTCTTACTCATTTATTTCACTATAATCTTTTTCAAATCTTCCGCTATCACAGTATTAGGAAAAATTTCTTTCGTTTCTTGTTCCAATCTCACCCAATCTTGTTTTTCATATCGGGAACTAATATGAGTGATTACAAGTTGTTTCACTTGTGCTTTTACTGCCGTTTGCGCTGCTTGATGCGTTGTTGAATGGAAAAACTCATAGGCTGCCTCTTCCATTTCTTTATCCAGTGTAGCCTCATGGACTAATATGTCAGCGTCTTTTGCTAATTCGACAGCATGATCACATGGTCTTGTATCACCTAAAATAGTGATCACTCTTCCCTTTTTATCGGGACCTAAAAAGTCTTTACCATTTATTAACCGGCCGTCTTCTAATTCAATAGTTTCCCCATTTTTTAGTAATTGATAATGAGGACCAGGTGTAACCCCGATTTCTTTTAACTTATCAACTAATAACACGCCTGGCTTATCCTTTTCTACAACCCGGTAACCATATGAAGGAATAGCATGTTCTAATAATTTTGCTTCAACTTTAAAGTTCCCTACATCAAATATTTGCCCGTCTTCAAACTCAATAATTTCGATTTTATAATTTAAATGAGTTTGACTAACAGATAAACTCACTTCAATAAAATCGCGAATGCCCTTTGGACCGTAAATTGTTAATGGCTCGGTTCCACCTAAAAAGGACCTGCTTCCTAGTAGACCAGGTAAACCAAAGATATGATCACCATGTAAATGAGTAATAAAAATTTTTGATATTTTACGAGGCTTTATTGATGTATGTAAAATTTGATGTTGCGTTGCTTCACCGCAGTCAAACAGCCAAATCGAACCATCTTCTAAATGTTTTAAAGCAATAGAAGTCACATTCCGATATTTTGCCGGCATACCAGCACCAGTTCCTAAAAAAGTAATTTCCAATATAACTCCTCCAATTAGTTTTGAATCTCTTATATTTCATTTATAATTGACTTTATCATTATCAATGTTTCTTCTCTTTTTTTCAAATATTTATACATAACATTATACAGCTTAATTCTATATGATAAACAGCTTTTAACTGCTATTTGAACAACATATAAAATTTTTTTTAGTAAACAATAAAAGTAAACGGTACCAAATTTGCTATTCATTGGATACATATGTAAAATTTAATTGTTAATATTATCACAAAGGAAAGAGGGGGAAAAGTGAAAACAGTTGAAAGTCCTTCATCATTAATATTACTTTTTGGTGCAACTGGTGACTTAGCAAAAAGGAAGTTGTATCCTTCTTTATATAATCTATACAAAAAAGGACAACTTTCAAAACGTTTTGCTGTCGTAGGTGTCGCCAGAAGACTAAAAAATGATGCTGAATTAAGGGAATGGGTTAAAGATTCTATCTTAACGTACGGTGAAAGTGAAAATGAAAAAGACTTAAATGCATTTACTTCCCACTTTTATTATCAATCCCATGATGTTACTGATTCCGCATCCTATAAACAGTTAAAAACATTAGTTGATCGATTAGATAAGGAATACGAGTTAGGTGGAAATCGAATTTTTTACTTAGCGATGTCTCCAGAATTTTTTGGTACGGTTGCCGAACATTTAAAAGAAGATGGTTTAACAGATACTAACGGTTTTAAACGTTTAGTCATTGAAAAGCCTTTCGGTCACGATTTACAATCCGCTATTAAGTTAAACAACCAAATTCGCAAAGCATTTGATGAGGATGAAATTTATCGAATCGACCACTATTTAGGAAAAGAAATGGTTCAAAATATTGAAGTCATCCGTTTTTCTAACGCTATTTTTGAACCACTATGGAATAATAGATACATTTCCAATATTCAAATCACTTCAAGTGAAACCCTCGGTGTTGAAGAACGTGCCAATTATTATGATAAAAGTGGTGCCATTCGCGACATGGTACAAAACCATATGATGCAAATGGTAACATTACTTGCAATGGAACCGCCGATTAAATTGACTACCGATGAAATACGTAGTGAAAAAGTAAAAGTATTACGTGCACTACGACCAGTAGATAAAGAAAATATTAATAAATATTTCGTTCGGGGACAATATGATCGAGGTGTTATTAACGGCGAAGAGGTGCCAGGCTACCGTCAAGAAATGAATGTTCCTGAAGATTCAAATACAGAAACTTATTTTGCCGGGAAATTTTTAATTGATAATTTCCGTTGGGCAGGTGTACCTTTCTATGTTCGAACAGGAAAACGGATGGCAACGAAATCAACAAAGATTGTAATTCAATTTAAAGATATTCCGATGAACTTATACTTTAAGTCAGGTTCAAATTTAAAGCCAAATCTACTTGTTATTCATATTCAACCAGATGAAGGTATAACTTTACACTTAAACGTTAAAAAAGCAGGGCAAGGTATTATTACTACACCGATTAAATTAAATTATTCAACATCCAGTGTTGATGGGATGAATACACCAGAAGCTTACGAAAAATTATTATATGATTGCTTACGTGGGGATGCAACAAACTTTACCCATTGGGATGAAGTAGCATTATCTTGGCAATTCGTTGATGAAATCTCAGCCGTATGGGAAAATGAACCTGCTAATTTCCCGAATTATCGAGCTGGGTCAATGGGGCCAAAAGAGGCTGACCTTCTACTTGAAAAAGATGGATTCTCATGGTGGCCAATTATCGATGAGTAACGAACAATGATGTATACTTACTAATCAAACCCAAGAATGGTTGTAAATAAATCACAAGCATTCTTGGGTTATTTTTTACCTATCTCCTGATTGAAGGAAATTTCGGTTTTGCACAAACTGTTCCACTTCTGATAAGAAGAAAGATTTACATCCCACTTATAATATGTAAAAGCGCAATACACCCCGTTCCAAAATTTATTGCATCCGTACATTTATTAATCGCAAACGAGTGGAAGAAGCAAAATATACTTACAGCGGGAAATCATTTCATTTACTGATGTGGCATTTATGGTAGGCTATCAATACGTTAATTACTTCACTAAAGTTTTTAAAAAGTATACTTCTTTAACACCTCTCCATATGTTAAAATAAACGGTTCTTATTAATTGCAAAGAAAATTGGACTGTTCGAAGAAAAACCCAATATGGATTTTAGTGAACAGTCCTATTTTTTCTATAATATGATGTTCGCTAGGTTTAACCTACTCCATCCAATTAAAATGGAATACTCCTTCTTTATCAACTCTTTCAAATGTGTGTGCACCAAAGTAATCACGTTGTGCTTGTAATAAGTTAGCTGGTAAAGTTTCAGAACGGTAGCTATCAAAGTAAGCTAGAGCACTTGAGAAACATGGTGCAGGAATACCGTTTATTGCTGCTGTAGCAACAACTTTACGTAATGCTTCTTGATAACGATCAGCAATACCTTTGAAGTATTCATCTAATAATAAGTTGTCTAGTTCTGGATTGCGATCATATGCTTCTTTAATTTTTTGTAAAAATTGTGCACGAATAATGCAGCCACCACGCCAAATCATCGCAATATCACCATAATTCAAGTCCCAATTGTACTCGTTCGAAGCAGCCCGTAATTGAGCAAATCCCTGTGCATATGAACAAATTTTACTTAAGTATAATGCTTGGCGAACTTGTTCGATAAATTCTTGTTTATCACCATTAAATACTTCTTTCACTGGTCCAGATAATACTTTACTAGCTTTAACACGTTCATCTTTAATTGCAGATATATTTCGTGCGAAAACTGATTCCGTAATTAATGACAGATTGATCCCTAAGTCTAATGCACTTTGACTTGTCCATTTACCTGTACCTTTTTGTCCAGCCTTATCTAAAATAACATCTACCATATGTTTTCCTGTTTCAGGATCTTTTTTGCTAAAAATATCAGCAGTAATTTCGATTAAATAACTATCAAGTTCACCCTTATTCCACTCGGTAAATACTTCATGTAATTCCTCATTGGATAAACCTAGATAATGTTTTAACATGAAATAGGATTCACCGATTAATTGCATATCACCGTATTCAATTCCATTATGAACCATTTTCACATAATGACCCGCACCATCTGGACCAATATAAGTTGCACATGATTCGTCATTAACCTTTGCAGAAATAGCTTTAACAATTGGTTCAACTAAATCATATGCTTCTTTTTGTCCTCCTGGCATAAGTGATGGTCCTTTTAAGGCACCTTCTTCACCACCGGAAACACCCATACCTACGAAATTAAACCCTAATTCACTTAACTGTTTATTTCGACGAATCGTATCTTCATAATAAGCATTACCACCGTCAATTAAAATATCACCTTGATCTAAGTATGGAATTAACTGTTCAATTGTTGCATCTGTAGCTGCCCCAGCTTTAACCATAATTAAAATTTTTCGTGGTCGTTCAAGGGAATTAACAAATTCTTGAATAGAATATGTTGGTACTACATTTTTCCCTTCTGCTTCTTTCATCATCGCATCTGTTTTTTCTCGAGAACGGTTGTAAACAGATACAGTATATCCTTTACTTTCAATATTGAACGCTAAATTTTTTCCCATTACTGCTAGTCCAACTACGCCAATTTGTTGTTTAGTCATTTGTTTACCTCTTTCCTTCTAGTTTTTCCTTAAAAAATCTTTATCAAAGCTTGTATCGGTTTGGCCTTCTTTTCGTTCGACTTTTATTCCCTTTTTAATAATATCATGCCCAAATTTTTCTCTTAATTGTTCAATTGTTTCTATTAATGGTTCTTCTTTAGCATCTTCTTCAAAAGTGAATAAATCAAGTTGTTTAACGACATGTTGTTCCTCAACGAGATCATTTCCTGTGATACCTAAAAGTCGAACAGGCGAGCCATCCCAATGTTTCATAAATATATGTTTTGCTTGATTGTATATATCTTGTTCTTCGCGGATTGGATTTTCTAACTTTTCACTTCTTGTTATTGTTTTACGATTTTTATATCGAATCGTAATAGCTACATTTGTTGTAAAAACGTCTTTATTTTTTAATCGAGCTGAAACGGTGCGAGCAAGGGATTGTAAAATACTGAGCAAATCCTTTTCTGAAGTAATATCGCGAGGAAGTGTTGTTGAATTCCCGATACTTTTATAATCATTAATACTATCAGGATCAACTTTTCTTGGATCAAAGCCGTTTGCCCGCTCCTTTAATCGTATACCATTTATCCCTAACAAATTCTTTAGTTGAACATCATTTGCTTTTGCTAAATCCTCGATTTTTTTAATCCCTATTCCATTTAATTTCTCAGTTGTTTTTGCACCACAGCCATGCATTTCCGAAACGGGCATTGGCCATAATATTTTTGGAATATCTCTTTTACGAAGAACTGTAACGCCTAATGGTTTTTTCATATCTGATGCCATTTTAGCCAAAAATTTATTCGGTGCAATTCCAATCGAACATGGTAAATCCAATTCCTTTAGTAAACGGTTTTGAATATCTTGCGCTATTGAAACGGGATGTTTTTGTATATATTCAGTTATATCCATATATCCTTCATCAATGGATACAGGTTCAACTAAATCAGTATAGTCCCGTAACGTTTGGAATATTTTCTGAGAAAATATTCGATAACGATCAAAATTAGGTGGTAATACAATTAAATCAGGACATAATTTTTTCGCTTCCCAAAGTGGCATCGTTGTTTTGACACCAAACTTCCTCGCTTCATAACTACAAGTTACTATAATTCCTCTTCGTTCTTCTGGATTGCCTGCAATTGCTAACGGTTTACCCTTTAATGAAGGTTTGTACGCCATTTCTACTGAAGCATAGAAACTATTCATATCAACATGGAATATGACCCTTGCTCTGCTTTTCGTTTCATATCTCATCGTTTTCACCTTCAACAAATGATTTGCTTCACATGGGTAATTTTACCAGAAGTTACTTTTTGTTTACAGTCTCGATAATTGCTAATACCATTTCTGCTAATTTATTTAATTCTTTAACCGGAATCCTTTCTTTTGTCGTATGAATCTCCTCATAACCGACACCTAACACGACAGTTGGAATACCAAAGCCAGCGATGACGTTACCATCACTTCCCCCACCGCTTTTAATTAGTTTTGGTGTACGTCCGATTTTTTCAGCCGCCTTTTGTGCAATTTGAACAACTTCATCTTCTGGACCAAATTTGAAGGATGGATACATTACTTTTACTTCAACCTCTGCTTTTGCCCCCATTTCTGCTGCCGTTTCTTCAAACGCCTTCTTCATTGCATCAATTTGTTTATTTAATTTTTCTTGTACAAGTGAGCGAGCTTCTGCAAAAATATATGCTTTTTCTGTAACGATATTTGTTGCTTGACCACCTTCAAAACGACCGATATTGGCTGTCGTTTCTTCATCAATGCGTCCTAAAGGCATTTTTGAAATAGCTTTAGCTGCCACTTGGATTGCTGAAATTCCCTTTTCAGGTGCAACACCGGCATGGGCACTTTTGCCAGTTATTGTTACATTAATTTTTGCTTGTGTTGGTGCAGCAACAACAATTGTTCCAACTTCACCATCACTATCAAGTGCATAACCATATTTTGCATTTATGTATGAAGGTTCTAGCGCTTTTGCCCCAACTAATCCTGATTCTTCACCAACGGTAATAATGAACTGAATATCGCCGTGTTCAATATTATTTTCTTTTAAAATTTGAATAACTTCTAACATTACAGCTAAACCAGCTTTATCATCAGCACCGAGGATTGTTGTTCCATCTGATTTTACATACCCATCTTCTACAATAGGTTTAACACCTTTCCCTGGCACAACCGTGTCCATATGAGATGTAAAATAGATTGGATCAGCTTGTTCATTCGTTCCTTTTAGAGTACAAATTAAATTGTTTGCTCCATGACCTGTTTTTTCTTTAGCATTATCTTCAACGACTTCTAATCCGAGTTCGGTAAACTTTTGCTTTAAAACTTCAGCAATTTTACCTTCATCCTTCGTTTCGGAGTCGATTTGTACAAGTTCTAAAAATTCATTTAATAATCTTGTCTCATTAATCATGCTAACCCTCCATTCTATTAAGTCTAGTATACACTGTTTTTACCAAAGCCTTCAATTCTTAATTATTGAATAAAACGGTAATTTAAAAAATACCATTAATATTATTGTTTGAATAGTATACGTGTACAAAAAATGCCTCCAATATAGGAGGCATTTTTTATAATGGTATATTCCCGTGTTTTTTCTTTGGGCGATCTTCTTTTTTGTTTCTTAACATATCTAATGCTTGGACAAGTTTAATTCGAGTTTCGCGTGGATCAATGACATCATCGACCATACCCATTTTCGCAGCAACATAAGGATTGGCAAACTTATCACGATATTCTTTAATCTTTTGTGCGCGAGTTTCTTCCGGATTCGGACTATTATTAATTTCTTTTGCAAAAATAATATTTGCCGCTCCTTCTGGCCCCATTACCGCAATTTCAGCATTTGGCCAAGCAAACACTAAATCGGCACCAATTGCTTTACTATTTAATGCAACATATGCTCCACCATATGCTTTTCTCGTAATAACAGTTATTTTCGGTACAGTAGCTTCGGAATAAGCATAAAGTATTTTTGCTCCGTGACGAATAATTCCACCGTGTTCTTGTTTTACGCCAGGGAAAAAGCCTGTAACATCTTCAAATGTGATAATTGGAATATTAAATGAATCACAGAAACGAATAAAACGGGCCGTTTTATCAGAGGAATCAATATCGAGTCCTCCTGCTAGAATCTTTGGCTGGTTACAAACAAGCCCTACTACTTCTCCTCTTATTCTACCAAACCCAACGATAATGTTTTTTGCAAAATCCTTTTGAACCTCTAAAAATGACCCTGGATCGACTACTTGTTCAATGACTTTTTTCATATCATAAGGACGGACAGTGTCAAAAGGTACTATATCAGGTAAATCTGGACGATAATCATCATTTTCTTCAAAAGATATGGCAGGTGGTTTTTCTTCATTATTACCTGGTAAGTATGATAATAATGTCCGTACTAAAAGAAGCGCTTCTTCCTCATTTTTAGCACTAAAATGACTATTACCGCTAATCGCACTATGTACTTTCGCTCCACCTAAATCCTCAGAACTAATTTTTTCCCCAGTAACTGTTTCAATTACTTTTGGTCCTGTGATAAACATTTGACTCGTTTTTTCAACCATAATAACAAAGTCGGTAATTGCTGGTGAATAAACTGCTCCTCCGGCACATGGACCCATAATTACGGATATTTGTGGTACAACACCAGAATAAATGGAATTTCGGTAGAAAACATGGCCGTAACCGTCTAAAGAAACAACTCCCTCTTGTATTCTCGCTCCACCTGAATCATTTAATCCAATGATAGGTACTCCATTTTTCGCAGCCAAATCCATAATATTAGCAATTTTCTTTGCGTGCATTTCTCCAAGTGCTCCACCGAATACAGTAAAGTCTTGAGAGAATAAATAGATTGGTCGCCCATTTATTTTAGCAAAACCGGTAACAACTCCATCTCCAGGTCCTTTACCAAGATCAGGTGAACGGTGTTCTATAAACGGATTAAGCTCAACAAAAGAACCTTCATCAACTAAAATATCAATTCTCTCTCTTGCTGTTAGCTTCCCCTTTTCATGTTGCTTATCAATTCGTTCTACCCCTCCACCAAGTTCTATTTCTGTTCGTTTATCATATAACTCATGAATTTTATCATAAATATCCTGTTGTCTTTTTATATCAATCATTTCCGTCTCCCCTTTGTTTGTGAACAATCTATTTAAATATTAATCTTCTTTATGTTGACAAAGTTCATATAAAACGCCCCCACAAGATTTTGGATGGATGAATGAAACTAGTGCATCCCCTGCACCAATTCTTGGACTTTCATTGATGAGACGTAATTTTTCATCCTTTAAATATTTAATATCTTGCTCAATATTTTCTGTTTTTATGGCAATATGATGAATCCCTTCTCCTCTTTTTTCTATAAACTTATAAACAGTACTATTTTCATCCGTTGGTTCTAGTAATTCAATTTTACAATTAATCGCATCAATAAAAGCGACTTTTACCCTTTGCTCTTCAACAACCTCTGTCCCAATATGTTTGAATTGCAATATATCTGTATAAAATGGTAGTGCTTCATCAATTGATTTCACTGCAATTCCAATATGATCAATCCCCTGCATACATAATTCCCCCTAAAAAAACAGTTTGTTATACAACAAAAATATATTGTTATAATACATTTATTATAACAGAATAATTAATTATTTTAAATTATTTAAATTGACGAAAAATAAAACCACTAATTTTAAATAAAAAGAATATAATAAGGAAATAAAAGCATGCTTGTTCGTAGGATAAATTCAAGTTAAAATATATGTTAGAGTTAAGACAGTGGAGGTCATTTATCATGAGAAATAAAAAGCTTCGTAAAATTATCGTATATTTAATGATTTTTGCAATGGTTGCTACAACAATTCTTACTGGACTTTCAATGTTCTTGTAAACCAATCTTTAAGCGGGTCATTTATCCTCCTAAGGGTAAATGACTCCTTTTTCGATTCCTATTTGCTCAAAACTTTTCCATGTTTTTGTAATAAAAACTTTAGTACCAATTGGAACAAATTCAAATAATTCTTCTACATCTTCATTACGCAAACGAATACAACCTAAAGAAACATAATAACCAATAGAATATGGTCTATTTGTTCCATGAATTCCATAAGTTCTACCATCTGTGTCAAGTGCATCAAAACCAATCCATCTTGTTCCAAGTGGATTTTCAGGCAATCCACCTGATATATTTAATTTTCGATAATATGGATTGATCGCTTTAACCGTTACAGTAAACAAACCTTCCGGAGTTAGATCATCTGTTTTTCCTGTTGCAGCTTTATAAACTTTTTTGACCTCACCGTCTTTAATAAATGCAACTTGATTTATTTCTTTATTTACTATAATAAAAGGATCACCTGCTAGAGAGGGACCGATTGGCCACAAAGGTGAAATGCTTATGATTGAAAATAATATAAATATCAATGATTTCAATTTATCCACCAGCCTTTTTATTATTATGAATCAAAACTGGTGGATTTATTTTTTCTAAATTTCCTCACAATATTTTTCAAACAATTTCTGTAACTTTTCTATTACTTGAAAAGGTGTATGTCCTTCAATTTCATGACGTTCTACCATAGCGCATATTATTCCATCTTTTAATAGAGCAAAAGATGGTGAAGATGGTGGATAATCTTCAAAATAACTCCTAGCCTGATCTGTTGCTTCTTTATCTTGTCCAGCAAATACAGTAACTAAATAGTCTGGTCTGGCATCATAGTCAAGGGCATATTTCGCTGCTGGCCGAGCAATACTTCCAGCACAACCGCAAGTAGAGTTAATCATTACCAATGTAGTTCCTTTTCTTTGTAAAGCTTTATCAACTTCTTCACGGGTGCGTAATTCTTCGTAGCCTGCTTCGAGTATTTCTTTTCTCGCTTGTTCAATATAATCATTCATCAAAATATTAAATTGTCCTGACATGGTTGAATCACTCCAGTTTTAATGTTCCTGATTAAAATAAGCGGATAATAAATTTTCCACAGCGATCGATACAGGTAATTTACCCTTTTCAACATTTCGCTTTACAATCGGTAATTGTTCTTTTACTAGTTCATGTTGGAAGAAGGATTGCTCAAGTCGTTCTTTGATCGAAGTAATTAACCAATCTATCGTTTGTTCTCTTCTTCTTGTATAAAACACACCCGATTTTTTCGTATCAGCAAAAAACTTCGTAATAAGTTCCCAAATTTCGTTAATTCCTTCACCGGTAATAGATGAACAAGCAACAGCTTTTGTTCCCCATCCGTCTGTTGCTTGTTTTAACAACCGTAAAATCTGATTGTACTCATTTCTTGTTTTTAATGCTTTTTCTTTATTGTCACCATCTGCTTTCGTAACAATGATGGCATCAACAAGTTCCATAATTCCTTTTTTCATACCTTGTAAGTCGTCACCAGCACCCGTAATCGTTAACAATAAAAACATATCAACCATTGTCCGAACATCGACTTCGCTCTGACCGACACCTACAGTTTCAACAAGAATCATATCAAAGCCTGCCGCTTCACATAATAAAATTGTCTCCCTCGTTTTACGATGAACTCCACCTAAGTTTCCACCCGATGGAGAAGGGCGAATAAAGGCATTCTCTTCACGAGAAAGCTTTTCCATTCGAGTCTTATCTCCTAATATACTGCCTTGTGAAAGAGTGGAAGAAGGGTCAATTGCAAGAACTGCCACCTTCTTTCCCATTTTACAAAGTTCCGTTCCAAATCGTTCAATAAAAGTACTTTTGCCAGCACCAGGAACTCCTGTGATTCCGATTCTCATTGATTTTCCCGTTAGTGGTAATATTTCTTGTAATAATTGTTGACCGGCACGAAAATGATCAAGATTATTACTTTCAATTAATGTAATTGCCTTTGCTAAAATTGTACGATCGCCTGCTTTAATTCCTTCAACATATTCTTGAATTGGTATAGGTTTTTTTTTCTTATGAAACCGTTTTGCAACCATGACTTAGTTCACTTCCTCATAGCCGAGTCGCTTATAAATTTCCTCCAGTACAGTCTTGGCTGCTTCAGGTATAATTGTTCCAGGCCCAAAAATTGCTGACGCACCATTTTCCAATAAAAATTCATAATCTTTAGCAGGAATTACTCCGCCGACGATGACAACGATATCTTCTCGACCTAACTTTTTCAATTCCTCAACGAGTTGTGGTAAAAATGTTTTATGTCCACCAGCAAGGGAGCTCATACCAATGGCATGAACATCATTTTCCACCGCTTGTCTTGCTGTTTCTTCTGGTGTTTGGAAAAGCGGACCGATATCAACATCAAAGCCCATGTCAGCATAAGCAGTAGATACTACTTTAGCTCCACGGTCATGACCGTCTTGACCAATTTTCGCCATTAATAATCGTGGTCGTCTTCCTTCTAATTCAGCAAATTCGTCCGTCATTTTTTTGATTTCTTCAATTGTTTTTTTATCTCCGTAAGCATTACTATAAACACCACTAATTGAGCGGATTGCTGCTCGGTGTCTACCACTAACTTTTTCAATTGCCATTGAAATTTCTCCTAAAGTCGCTCGTTTTCTTGCTGCTTCAACAGATAATTCAAGTAAATTACCTTCACCTGTTTCTGCAGCTTTTGTAAGATTTTCAAGAGCTTCTTGTACCGCCTCTTCATCCCGAGATTGCTTTAATTGTTGTAAACGTTCAAGCTGTTTTTCACGAACTTTCGTATTGTCAATCGCTAAAATATCAATTGGTTCTTCATCTTCGACTTGGTATATATTTACACCAATAATTTTTTCTTTACCAGAATCGATCATTGCTTGACGTTTTGCTGCTGCTTCTTCAATTTTTAATTTTGGTAAACCTTGTTCAATCGCTTTTGTCATTCCGCCTAATTGTTCAATTACTTCAATATGCTTCCATGCTTTTTCTATCAATTCATTCGTTAATGATTCCACATAATAGGAACCAGCCCACGGATCAACTGTATGGGTAATTCCTGTTTCTTCTTGTAAATATAATTGTGTATTTCTTGCAATGCGTGCAGAAAAATCTGTCGGTAAAGCAATCGCTTCATCTAAGGCATTCGTATGGAGTGATTGGGTATGTCCCATTGCCGCTGCATGGGCTTCAATTAATGTCCTTGTAACATTGTTAAATGGATCTTGTTCTGTTAAACTCCACCCCGAAGTTTGTGAGTGGGTTCTTAATGCAAGAGATTTAGGATTTTTCGGATTAAATTGACTCATTAATTTAGCCCAAATAAATCTTGCTGCACGAAGTTTCGCCACTTCCATAAAGTAATTCATACCAATGCCCCAGAAAAAGCTTAGACGTGGTGCAAAGGAATCAATATCAATTCCAGCTTGTAAACCAGTGCGAACATATTCCAAACCATCCGCTAAAGTATAAGCGAGCTCTAAATCTGCTGGTGCCCCTGCTTCTTGCATATGGTACCCAGAAATACTTATGCTATTGAACTTTGGCATATGTTTAGATGTATACGCAAAAATATCAGAAATGATTCGCATTGACATTTTTGGTGGATAAATATACGTATTACGTACCATATATTCTTTTAAAATATCATTTTGTATTGTACCGGATAGTTTTTCTTGAGGAACTCCTTGCTCCTCTGCAGTAACAATGTAAAAGGCCATAATCGGAAGTACGGCGCCATTCATTGTCATCGAAACAGACATTTGATCAAGCGGAATATTATTAAATAAGACTTTCATATCTAAAATAGAATCAATCGCCACACCAGCTTTTCCAACATCACCAACAACCCGAGGATGATCTGAATCATAACCACGATGTGTAGGTAAGTCAAATGCAACTGATAAGCCTTTTTGTCCCATTTTTAAATTTCGTAAATAAAAGGCATTACTCTCTTCCGCGGTTGAAAAACCTGCATATTGACGAATCGTCCACGGTCGATTTACATACATCATCGGATATGGACCTCGTGTATAAGGAGGGAGACCAGGTAAACTATCAAGATGTTTTACATTAGCTATATCTTTTTCCGTATATTCGGATTTTATAGTAATATTTTCATATGTTTTGAATGTTTCAATGTTAGTTGATGATGTGGCGACTTTGTTATTTTCTTCAAACAATTGAATTTTATTAAACTCCGGTCTCATCTTGATCCCCTCCTAGTTCGACATGTAATTGTTGTAATGTTTCGACATGGTTTGTTTTTGAATCGATAAAAAACTTCACACCTAACTCTATCAGTTCGTTTAACATTTCTTTATTTTTCAGTCCTGCTACAAGGTATGTTTTATCTCGATTTTGTTCAATTGTTTTATAAATTATTGACTTAGCGTTTGCAAATTGATCATCTGTCCCGGCAAATCCGATTATTTTTTCCTTTGCACCTGAAACTACTGTCGGAATTTCTTCTAAATTAATTTCTTCTTGCAGTGGTTCAGCTAAAATACCTCCACCGGCACAGAAATCTGAGACGAAATCAGTAACTTTTTTGTAATCTTTTAACAATCCAAGACCTATTAAACCGATTTTTAATTCATTACCTTCTTTAGTTCTTTCATACGCTTTAAAACGTAAATTTTCATAGGCCTCGCTTAAACGGAATGGTTCAAATTTTTGAGGTTTTGCTTGTTCCCCTTCAATGAAAAACTCTTGAATTGAAGCGTCTTTAGCGATATTTTCTACTAGTTCATTGAAGGAAATTTGTTTTAATTTTCTTCTATTAGGAACAACCGGTTTTGAAGTGCTTAGTTCTTCGGTTAAATCAACAAATTGATTTGTACCGATAAGTTTCGTTTTTCGAGTATAAAAGTCCGCTAACACTTTTTCACGATTTTCATTAATTTGTTGCTGAATTGCATCACTGTTAAACGCTTCCAAAAATCCACCCTGATTTTCAATTTGTAAAAAGAGTTGCCAAGATTTTTCAATTAATTCATTTGTTAAATTCTCAATAAAATATGAACCTTGAGCAGGATCTTTAACATTTGCTAAACTTGACTCTTCACGTAAAAGGTGGTGAATATTACGTGCTACCCGAATACCTAGTTTGCTAGGATTTTCATTTACAGCATCAAACGGATGAACTCGTAACGTTTGTACTTGTCCTACTACCGCTGCAAATGCCTCACCACCAGTTCTTAACATATTTGTATAAATATCTAAATTTGATTTATTGATTAATGTTGTTTCAGCAAATAAATCAAGTGTCGCCATTGTTTTATCGACATCGTATGCTTCAGCTAACTTATACCATAAGTAACGAATCGCTCTTAGCTTTGCTATTTCCATAAAGAAATTTGATTGAACATTGAGAGCTACAACGGCTTTTTTGAAAAATTGTTCGATTGGAAAATCCGCATTTTTTAGCTGTTCAATTTGTTCGACAGCACTAGATAATGTATAGGCAATTTGTTGAACAGCGTTTCCACCTGTTTGTTCAAAAACTCTTCCATCAACAAAAATTGTTTTTAAATTTGGAGCTTGTTTAGAAAGAGTTTTTATTGAATCAATCCATAATTGGAAAAGATATTTTTCATCATCATTTCCACTTTCAACTTTTGTTCTTACTGGATCGAAACCTATAAAGCCTTTAATATTGTTATTTTCTACATAATCGAGCAATATTTGATAAAACGGCAGAATTTCTTCCTTACCATCAATAAAAAATGATAATTCGTCAAAATTTATTTCACTAAATAATTTCCCGATATTATTTTTGTTTAAATCATTTGGAATTTTAATAGATATAGTATTTTGTCCGTATTCGATCGCTTCATGAAGATTTTTATTAATTTCTTCGATCGATTCACCTATAATTTGTTGAGCGATCTTCCAATCGGATTCATATTCTCCTAAATCAATTTGTTTCTTCGGCAAATCCGCATTCGTATACAATGGCTTAATTTTTATATCTTCGTAGGTATTTCGTACAAACTCACTTACTGTTTTCCCCTTTAATGATTTATTGGCTACTTCCAACCAATCTTCATATGTCCTAGTTGGAAATTGGGCCGTAATTGCTGCTTGCAAATTTCCCCTTTGTAAGTCTTTCAAAAAAAACCCTCCCATGTTTCTACTAAAAATTCACTATATTAATATCTTATATTAAAAACAGGAATTTTTGAAACATTTTAACATTACTAATACTTATAAATGAATGAAATAGATAAAATAAACAAAAAAACCTCACAATCATTTTATTCTAGCTTAATTAACAGAAAAGCTACACGAAAAACATTAGAGATTGTGAGGAATATAATATTTTATTTATAAAATTAATATATACTTGTGTTTTCTTTCGTCATATTTTCTAATATTTCTTTTACTCGTTTTAAAAAAATTCCACAAATTAAGCCATCTAACACACGGTGATCAAGGGAAAGACATAAATTCACCATATCGCGAACGGCAATCATACCGTTGCTCATTACGACCGGTCGTTTAACGATTGTCTCAACTTGTAAAATAGCTGCCTGTGGATAGTTAATCACACCCATTGACTGTATAGACCCAAAGGAACCTGTATTATTGACAGTAAATGTGCCCCCTTGCAAGTCTTCCGATGATAATTTTCCTGTTCTTACTTTTTCAGTTAGTTCTGTAATTTCTCTGGCGATACCTTTAATCGTTTTTTCATCGGCATGTTTAACAACTGGTGTAAAAAGTGCGTCCTCAGTTGCAACAGCAACAGATAAGTTGATGTCTTTTTTCTGGATAATTTTATCTCCAGCCCACATACTATTAATTTGTGGAAACTCCTTAAGAGCTTGGGCTACTGCTTTTACGAAAAATGGAAAATAGGTTAATTTAAAGCCTTCTTTTTGTAAAAACTCATCTTTTATTTCATCACGGTATTGGACAAGATTTGTCACATCAACTTCAACCATCATCCATGCGTGCGGGATTTCTTGTTTAGATCTAATCATATTTGTTGCTATTGCTTTTCTGACAGCATTTACAGGAATTTCAACATCTCCAGGTTTAGTTGAATAAGTAGATGCAACTGGCTTTATTTCTTTCTCTTCAGGTAATGAAGCATCAGTTTTTACAGGCTTTTGTACAGTAGATGTATCAGATGCCACACTTTCCTCTTTAATTCCTGCTTCTTTTCTTTTCTCAATATAATGTAATACATCTTTCCTCGTAATTCGTCCGCTTTTTCCAGTTCCGATAATTTTCGATAAATCTACATCATGTTCTTGAGATAGTCGTAAAACCGCTGGTGAGTACCGTTTTTTTTGTGGTTCAGATTTCACTTCTTCAACCACATCTGTAGTTACAACTTCGATTTTATTTTCGGCAACAACTTGTTCACTCGTTTCTGTTTCAATTGTACATAATGTCTCTCCTACCCCTACCGTTTTTCCTTCTTCGACAATAATTTCTTTTATGACTCCAGAGAAGGTAGATGGAACTTCCGCTGTTACTTTATCTGTTATCACTTCAGCAAGAGGATCATACTTATTTACTTTCGTTCCAACTGATACGAGCCATTGACTAATTGTTCCTTCCGTAACACTTTCCCCGAGCTGAGGCATTGTAATCTTTTCTAATCCCACAATTGCTTCCTCCTCTCCTAAAATTCCGCTAACTCTCTCATTGCATTTTCAATCTTTTCTGGGTTCATCATGAAAAACTTCTCCATCGTTGGCGCAAACGGCATAGCAGGAACATCTGGACCTGCTAATCGCATTATTGGTGCATCTAAATCAAACAAACAATGTTCAGCAATAATTGCAGAAACTTCACTCATAACACTACCTTCTTTATTATCTTCAGTTACTAACAACACTTTTCCTGTTTTTGCAGCCGCTTCGATAATCGCTTCTTTATCTAACGGATACACTGTTCGTAAATCAAGTATATGTGCAGATATATCTTCTTGGGCAAGCTTTTCAGCTGCTTGTAGGGCAAAGTGTACACATAATCCATATGTTATTACGGTAATATCGTCGCCTTCCCGCTTAACATCTGCTTTTCCAATCGGTAAAACATAATCTTCTTCAGGAACTTCACCCTTTATTAAACGATAAGCTCGTTTATGTTCAAAAAACAGCACTGGATCATCATCACGAATTGCTGCCTTCAACAATCCTTTTACATCATAAGGAGTTGAAGGCATAACAATTTTTAAACCTGGCTGATTTGCAAAAATCGCTTCTACTGATTGTGAATGATATAAACCACCATGTACGCCACCACCATATGGGGCACGAATAACAACAGGGCAATGCCAATCATTGTTTGAACGATAACGAATTCTTGCAGCTTCGGAAATAATTTGGTTTACAGCTGGCATGATAAAATCGGCAAACTGCATTTCACCAACCGGACGCATTCCATACATCGCTGCACCAATTGCAACACCGGCAATGGCAGATTCCGTAAGTGGTGTATCAATTACACGTTCCTCTCCGAATTGTTCATATAAGCCTTGGGTTGCTTTAAATACACCACCCTTTCTACCAACATCTTCTCCCAAAATAAAGACATTTTCGTCTCGTTCCATTTCTTCACGAATCGCCTGCGTAACCGCTTCAATATATGAAATAACTGGCATTAAATATCCCTCCTATTCTTTGTATACATATTTTAAAGCGTCTTCTGGTTTCGCATATGGGGCTTGGTCTGCGTAATCTGTCGCATCGTTTACAATTCCTTTAATTTTTTCTTCTAACTCTTTCACTTTCGTTTCATTTAATACTCCGACATCATATAAATATTTTCCAAACGTGAAAATCGGATCCTTTTCTCTAGCTTCTTTTACTTCCTCAGGATTTCGATATGCCCGATCATCATCATCACTGGAATGGGCCGTTAAACGAATTGTAAGCGCTTCAATTAATGTCGGTCCTTTACCTTTAATGGCACGTTCCCTTGCTTCTTTTACAACACTATATACTTCTAACGGGTCACTGCCATCAACTTTATATCCAGGCATTCCATAGCCTTCTGCACGGTCCGCAACACTTTTCGTTGCTACTTGCTTTTCTATAGGAACAGATATTGCATATTGGTTATTTTGACACATGAAAATTACAGGTAATTTATGAACACCGGCAAAGTTTAATCCTTCATGGAAATCACCTTGGTTTGATGATCCTTCTCCAAAGGTAGTGAAGGCAACAAAATTTTGTTTTTTCATTTTTGCAGCTAACGCAAAACCAACTGCATGAGGTACTTGTGTCGTTACTGGTGAAGATCCTGTTACTATCCGATTTTTCTTTTGGCCAAAGTGGCTCGACATTTGTCTTCCTCCAGAACTTGGATCTTCATCCTTTGCAAAGGCACCTAGCATTATTTCTCGAGGAGTCATACCAAAGGCAAGGACGAACGTAAGATCCCGGTAATATGGCAGAAGATAATCTTTACTTCGGTCCAATGCGAAGGCTGCACCTATTTGTGCTCCTTCATGACCTTGACCTGAAATTACAAATGGAATTTTACCGGAACGGTTTAATAGCCACATACGTTCATCAAGTTTTCGAGCAAGCACCATATATTCATACATTTCTAAAACATCATTGTCACTTAAACCGAGCTTTTGGTGACGATTTTCAACCATCTATTAAAGCCCCCTTTATTCATTTTTATAAAATTATCCATGAATCGCCTTTCCATCAACAGCTAAACTGACTTCCGCAAAAGCTTCTGATAATGTTGGATGTGGATGTATAGTTTCAGCAATTTCCCACGGTGTTGCTTCCAACAATGTTGCTAAACTTGCTTCCGAGATTAATTCTGTTACTTGATTACCAATTAGATGAATACCTAATAAATCATCAGTTTTTTCATCGGCAATCATTTTAATAAAGCCGTCAGAATTTCCATTAACTAAAGCTTTACCAATTGCTTTAAATGGAATTTTGCCAACTTTAATGGAAAATCCTTGATTCTTTGCTTCCTGTTCAGTAAAACCGATACTTGCTACTTCAGGATTTGAGTAAATACATCTTGGCACTTGCCGTTCAGTAAATAACGTCGGTTTTAAACCTGCCATATGTTCAACTGCGATTATTCCTTCTCGGCTCGCGACATGAGCAAGTTGTATCCCACCTATACAATCTCCTATAGCATAAATATGAGATTCTTTCGTTTGATAAAAATCATTAACTGCAATTTTCCCATTATTAGCTTCGATTTCTGTATTTTCTAAACCGAGATCATTGATGTTTGCCGTACGTCCGACGGATACTACAAGTTTTTCTGCTTCTAACACTAGCTTTTCATCCTTTAAATCGATTTGAATTTTCACGCCATTTGACTTTTCCAATGTATCTGGTAAAACATTTGCACTAGTATAAACTTGTACTCCCTTTTTCTTTAAACTTCTCGTCATTTCTTTACTTATATCTTCATCTTCTGTAGGAATAAGTCGATTGGCATATTCAACAATAGTAACTTCAACATTAAAATCAGCTAACATCGATGCAAATTCAACACCGATTACACCACCACCAATGATAATCATCGATTTCGGTAATTTTTCCAAATTTAAACAGTCATCAGAAGACAAAATTAAATCGCCATCAAATTCAATCCCATCTAATTGTTTTGGTCTTGAACCCGTTGCGATTAACACATTTTTCGGTATTAACATTTCATTTTCACTACCATCGTTCATTTCAACAGATACAGTTCCAGGCATCGGTGAAAAGATTGATGGTCCTAAAATTCGCCCAGTCCCATAATATACATCCATTTTTCCTTTATTCATTAAAAGTTTGATTCCCTGATGTAATTGATTCGTCACTTCATTTTTTCGTTGTTGAACTTTTGAAAAATTCACATCAGTAATTTCCAATGAAATACCAAATTGTTCACTATTTTTAATTGTCCGAAATACTTCTGCACTGCGTAATAGCGTTTTTGTTGGAATACATCCGGAATGAAGACATGTACCACCTAATTTGTTTTTTTCCACAATGGCAGTTTTTAGACCAAGTTGACTGGCACGAATGGCTGCGACATATCCTCCTGGTCCGCTTCCTATAACGACTAAATCATATTCTTTTGCCATAGTTTACCTCCTATATCGGGATTTGCATTCTATAAGAAAGCTCTCAAACAAATGAGAGCCTAAACATTATCCATTAACGATTTGTTCGGTATGCTAATATATTTTTTTCATTTCGTAAAAAAGTCGTTCTTGAATCTCTAACTTTTTGAATCCGTTCTTCTGCCATACGACCTGCGGCTACGTACGTAGGAATATTATCACGTTTAGCTATTTCAAAAACCCGTTTCGTATTTGTATATATTTGTTCTACTTTTCTCATAGCCCGCTCACGATTATAACCAAATAATTCATCAGCAACGTTAATTACTCCACCAGCATTTACAACATAATCCGGTGCATAAACTATACCCAATTCATTTAATTTATCTCCGTGACGATCTTCTTTTAATTGGTTATTGGCAGAGCCAGCAATCACTTTAGCTTTTAATTGTGGTATCGTATCATCATTTATGATTCCACCTAATGCACAAGGAGAAAAAACATCACATTCAACGCTGTAGATGTCATTAGGATCTACTGCTTTTGCTCCAAAGGCTTCTACTGCCCTTTTTACTGCATCTTCATTTATATCCGATACAATTAAATTTGCGCCTTCATCATGCAAATACTTACATAAATTATAAGCAACACTTCCCACACCTTGAACTGCAACTGTTTTACCTTCTAATGATGCATCACCAAAATATTCTTCAACAGCTGCTTTCATTCCTTTATAGAGACCATAGGCTGTTACTGGAGATGGATTCCCTGATGATCCAAACTCTGGTGAAATTCCTGTAACATAATCAGTCTCTTCATAAATAATATCCATATCCTTTTCTGTTGTACCAACATCTTCAGCAGTTATATAACGACCGTTTAGCCCTTGCACAAAGCGGCCAAAAGCACGGAACATTTCTTCATTTTTATCTTTTCGTGGATCACCAATTAAAACCGTTTTTCCTCCGCCAAGATTCAACCCAGCAGCTGCGTTTTTATAAGTCATTCCTCTAGCTAGTCTTAAAGCATCAATAATGGCTTCTTCTTCACTTTCATAATTCCACATACGAAGTCCGCCTAATGCAGGACCTAAAGTTGTATCATGAATTGCAATAATGGCCTTTAATCCAGAATTTTTATCTTGTACAAAATGCAATTCTTCATAATCATATTTCTCCATCTCTTTGAAAATTTCTAGTCTCATCTTTTTCTCTCTCCTTTTTAGTAAAACTTCACCTGTCATTTTATAAGATGCAAGATTTGTGCCAATATTTTGAAAGCGTTTTCTTTGGGTTTTAGTGATTCTCTGTGCAACTTTTTGCAAACAATGCACAATTCTTCATGCAAAATTTTGCATTTTTTCCAGTTTATAATACAAGCTACGGATTGAAATCCCTAACTCCTTCGCTGCATTTGTTTTATTTCCACGATGCTTTTGTAATACTTCCTTAATTATTTTCATTTCATAATCAGCAAGCATTTTTTGTAATGTTTCTGTTTTTTCTAGCACGGCTGTCTGTTTATAAACTGGTTGTGAACTTTTAGCAAGTGGAGGCAAATGCTCTTTTTTAATAACTGCTTCATTATAATTCATAAAAATAATTGCTCTTCCCAAAATGTTCTCTAATTCTCTCACATTACCTGGCCAATGATATTGTTGTAAAATTGTAATGGCATCTTTTTCGATAACTTCTACGTTTCGACCATAATCATGATTAATTTTTTGTATTAGTCGATGACATAACTTAGGTACATCTTCCAACCGCTCTCTTAACGGTGGTATATGAATCGGAATTCGATTGAGACGATAATATAAATCTTCGCGGAAGTTTCCGTTTTCTATTTCCTTTTCCAAATGTTTATTTGTCGCAGCAATGATTCGTACATCTACTGGGATTGGCTTTGTTCCACCTACTCTAATAATTTCCTTTTCTTGTAGAACCCGTAATAGTTTAACTTGCATTTGTGACGATAATTCACCGATTTCATCTAGGAAGATACTCCCGTTATTCGCTTCTTCAAATAATCCTTTCTTTCCTCCCCGTTTTGCACCAGAAAAGGCGCCTTCTTCATAACCAAACAATTCACTTTCTAACAAGGATTCAGGAATCGCCGCACAATTGACACGGATAAAGTTATTGTATTTTCGATCACTTTCATTATGTATAGCGTGAGCAAATAATTCCTTACCGGTTCCCGATTCCCCTCTTAATAAAACAGTAGCTGGTGTTTTAGCCGCTTTTCTTGCTTGTTCAATTGCAATAACGATTTCATCTGTCGTGCCTACAATATCTTCAAAAGTGTATTTAGCTTCTAATGTACGAATTCTTTCCTTCGCCTTTTCCAATTCGGTAGTTAACTCTCGAATTTCAGACATATCATGAATGACTGCAACACTACCTTTTAATTTACCATTGGTTATAATTGGTGCTACATTGACTACCACCTCCTTTTTATGTGGTCCGACTAGCATCTTCGCACCTCTTACAGGTTTTCTTGTTTTTAAAACTTGGAGATGCATACTTTCACCACGGTATATATCAGTAGTCGCTGGCTTACCGATAATTTCATTTTCTGTTAGTCCGGTTAAACGAGTATAGGCTGGGTTAATTAAAATCCCAATTCCCTTTTCATCTACAACCGAAATTGCATCATCACTCGAGTGGATAATTGCTTCTAACATTGTACGCATTTCATTTAAATCATCCGTTTTTTTCGTTAATTGGCGGATTGCCTCTTTCTGTTTTAAGATTAGGGACAAAATCGGCTCACAGATGATCATTTTGCTTTTAATCTTGGGATTGGGGATATCCTTGTTTTCAGTTGTATTAAAGACGACATGTATATCCTTTTCCATATTATTAGAAAAGTTCATAGCGGTCGGTACGCCTAATTTTTCAGCTGCTAATAATCCCGGTGCACTTTTATCCTGATCAATAATAGCTACAATGTTAAAATCCTTTTCCTTATGTAAAATTTCTAATATGGCTAATCCTTTTTCACCCGCACCTAAAATTACTACATTTTGCATTGAAACACCCCCTATTTCCATTTTAAAATTCTTGACAATTTAGATAATTTAAACCATAGTCAATATATAGAATATTACATTGAAAGGAATAACAAAATGGCACGATTTATCGCTTTCTTACTCTTATTAATCCCAGGTGTAATAGCAACAATCGGTATAAAATATATTCGAGATACATTATTTAATGAGTTGCACTGGCCATTTCCCTACTTATGGCTCCAAGCATTAATTGGCTTTGTCATGATTATTATAGGTATCGGATTTATCGGCGGTTTTATTTATCATCGTGATAAAAAGAGACAAAGGGTGAAAAAGAGAAGATTAAGTAAATAATTGCTCTCTAAAATCTCTCGCCTTTTCTGGATAATCCGTTATAATTGCATCTACTCGACAATTAAATAAACGTAACCATTCCTTTTTGTCATTCACTGTATAAGGTCGAACTTTTATTCCGTGTTTTTGTGTTTTTACTATTAATTCGTTTGGACATGAACGAAAATTCGGGTGTATCGCTTTAGCACGAATTGCTTTTGCATAGATCCATGGGTTAAAAATACTTTCTGAATAAAGTGGTGCAGTTTCAATATTTTGAGCAACACGATATGCATAAACAATAGAAAAATGATTAAAGGATGAAAAAATTATGCGATCATCTAAATGCATATCTTTAACAATGGCAATCGTTTTTCTTTCTAAGTCATAATTTTTTATTGAGCGAGTTTTAAACTCGATATTACATACTAAATTCGTAGTTTTGAACCATTCTAAAAATTCCTTTAACAAAGGAATTTCAGCTTGATGTATACCTCCTTTAAATTTAGCACCAGCATTTAATGATTTTAACTCTTTTACAGTTAAGTCTTTAACATAGCCTTTGCCATCTGTCGTTCGATCTACAGTTTCATCATGAATAATCACAACTTCTCCATCTTTTGACAGCCGCACATCTAATTCGATTCCGTCAGCTTTTACTCGTGCTGCTTCTTGAAAGGCAGACATTGTATTTTCTGGATGTGTACCAGTAGAACCTCGGTGGGCAAATATATAAGTCATGATTCAACCCCTTCATAATGTTATTAAAATCGGCAAGAAAGAAACAATACACCTGTTAATGAACAGGTGTATTTATTTTTATGAGAATTAAAAGGAAATAGTTAAAAACTGTACGAATGATTCTCAATGAATAATAAAAGAAAGACCGAGTAATCATCACTCGATCATTAACTTGCACTAAATATATAAAATCCCATGATTATGAAGCCTGATGTTCCAATCTTAATTTATCTGCAATCATTGCAATAAATTCTGAGTTTGTAGGTTTTGCTTTTGACATACTTACCGTATATCCGAATAAATTCGTAATCGATTCGATATTTCCTCTGCTCCAAGCAACTTCAATCGCATGACGAATTGCCCGTTCTACACGACTAGCCGTAGTATTATATTTTTTAGCGATATCTGGATATAACACTTTTGTAATCGATCCTAATAATTCTATATCATGGTACACCATCGCAATAGCTTCACGTAAATATAAATAGCCTTTTATATGTGCTGGTACACCAATTTCATGAATTATACTTGTTATGCTCGCATCTAAACTTTTCGGTTCATCGGATTGTTGAATAATGATGGAAGGATTATTGTTTATATTTGACGTTTTTCTCTGAGTGCCGCCTTTCCCCATTACTTGACGTATTTGCGCTACTAAATACTCCATATCGAAAGGTTTCAAAATAAAATAAGAAGCACCTAGCTCAACTGCCTTTTTCGTCACATCTTCTTGACCAAATGCAGTTAACATAATAATTTTTGGTGGGTTTTTATCCTCAGCTAGTTTTTCCAGAACAGCTAAACCATCTAAATGTGGCATAATAATATCTAAAATTAATACATCTGGACGAATGTTTTCTAACATCTTCAGACACTCTTGACCGTTATATGCGATCCCAACAACTTCCATATTTTTTTGATTATTTATATAATCCTTTAAAAGTACCGTAAGATCTCTATTATCATCAACTATGCAAACTTTTATATTCTTCACCCAGATTTCCTCCCCTAAACGTATTTAAATTTCATTGTAATTTACAATTTCGACAATTGCTAATAAAAACCCTTTTATAAAATTGAAAAAATGTCGTTTTTACTACCTATATATAAAGTAATCCATTCCTCCCTAATTATGCAATATTTTGAAAGATTTTAATAAATATATTACTTAACTTCCGCAAATATTTCAAATGACTAAGTATTAAAAGATAAAAGCGAGCTAATTAGCTCGCTTTTTCTTCACCCTTAACATATATATTTAAATCTGCTTCATTTAACATCCATTCAATATGAACACCATATCCACTTGATGGGTCATTGACAAACACATGGGTAACTGCTCCTATTAATTTCCCATCTTGTATAATGGGACTTCCACTCATTCCTTGAACGATACCACCCGTTTTTTCTAATAATCGTTCATCCGTAATTTTAATGACCATCCCTTTTGTTGCTGGAAACTTTTGAGGGGTTGAACTTATGATTTCGATATCAAATAATTCAACCTTATCTTCATCAACTACAGTTAAAATTTGTGCTGGCCCTTTTTTCACTTGATGGGATAGTGCAATTGGTAGCGGTTTATTCAAGATTCCGTTATTCAAATCTTTGTTTAATGTCCCATAAATACCGAATTGATTATTTTTTTGGATATTACCTACTATATTTCTTTCATTTAGAAATCTGGCTAATTTTTCACCAGGTGCACCATTGGCTCCTTTTTGAATGGATGTTACCGTAGATGGAACGATATAGCCATCTTTTACAACAATTGGCATCTTTGTATCCATATCCGATATAACATGGCCTAAAGCACCATATTTTTTCGTTTTTGGTTCGTAAAAGGTTAAAGTTCCTATACCTGAAGCAGAGTCTCGTATATATAAACCTAATTTATATTTACCTTCCGATGCATCTATAGCAGGCTGTAAATCTGTTTCAAATTGTTCATCTTTCCTTTGAACGACAATTTTTAATGGTTTCCCTTCTTTTCCGGATCTTTGAACATGCGGTCCAACATCATTAATTGATTCGATTTTTTGTCCATCGATACTGAGAATTAAATCTCCAGTTTGTATACCTGCTTTCTCACCTGGAGATACTTTCCCTGAAGGGGTATTTACTAGATGATGTCCAACGACAAGTACGCCTTTGGAATTAATCTTTACACCGATGGATTGTCCACCTGGTATTACTTTAAAATCCTTTAATACATTCACACTAACTTTCTTTATTGGGATTCCTGCAATATCAAAAAGCAAATCGCTTTTTCCCTGTTCTAATGCTTCTATTATTAAGTTTTCATCATTCAATACGTGAATTTTATCGGATGAATCAGAAACAGCGTTGACTACTTGTGCAGAAGCCAATTCATATGATTGTCCTTTTAACAATGTTAATTCATTCGGATTGTTTAATACTTTTCCAACTGGTGAGAAAAAGCCAATATAAACGAAAGAAACAAGGAGAATTAAACCAAATAATTTTCTAATTTTATCTCTATTCAATACACTCACTCTCCTCGCTTCATGTCCACACAAAGGGTACATTTATAATCTAGCCGATTCAGCCTATATTTATAATCAAGTTAACAAAAAAAATACTGTACATAATGGAAAAACTTGGATCTAGTACAATTTGGAGTAAAAAAAGAGAAATGATATTGCAAAAGCAAAAAATCGTCCATCAAAAGATGAACGATTTAATGTGTAAAAGTTTTAGTTATGTTGATATTTAAATTGTGAAGCTAATTCAAGGAGTTCCTTTGCATGTTCTTCGGTTGCACTAGTAATATGTGTGCCGGAAATCATCCGTGCAATTTCTTCAATCCGTTCTTGTTCACTTAACACTTTTACAGAGGTTAATGTACGATCATCTTTAATTTCTTTACTTATAAAGAAGTGATGATCACATAAGGCGGCAACTTGAGGTAGGTGAGTAATGGATAACACTTGAGAATTTACAGATATACTATAAATTTTTTCAGCAATTGCTTGGGCAACACGGCCACTTACACCTGTATCAACCTCGTCAAATATAATTGATGTTACACCTTGATGTTGTGAGAATATCGTTTTTAACGCAAGCATAATACGGGAAAGTTCTCCACCTGAGGCAATTTTGGCCAATGGTTTCAGCGGTTCACCTGGGTTTGTACTTAAATAAAATTCAATTTGATCGATACCGTTCGGTCGAAACTCCACATTTTCTTCTTCAAAAAAATTTACTTCAAACACAGTTTTATCCATGTATAAATCTTTAAGTTGTTTATGAATAGAATCTGTTAATTTTTTTGCTACTTTTTTGCGCAATGTAGTTAAATTATTAGCTTCAACTAATAAGTCCTTTTCAATGGATTGTAGCTTTTTATTTAGAGTTTCGATATGAGATTCCCGATTCGTAATCATTTCAATTTCTTCATCTATTTTTGCACAATACTCTAATATTGACTCAATGGATTCACCATATTTTCTTTTCATTTGATTAATTATATTTAAGCGATTTTCAATTTCATATAGACGATTCGGGTCGTATTCTAATTCATCCAGTTTATCTCGAAGTGTGTGCACGATATCTTCTATTTGATAATAACTATTTGATACAACATCGTGCATTTCTTTTAAATCTTCATCTACCGTTTGTGCTTCTTCTAAATTAGTTAAAGCAAGTCCAAGCCAATCTAACCCTTTTTGCTCACCTTGCAAAGCTTCGTATGTTGTCGTTAAGCTAGTGAATAATTTTTCAAAATTCGATAACTTTTTCTTTTCAGCTAATAACTCTTCATCTTCACCAATTTTCAATTCCGCAGCTGTAATTTCATTTAGTTGGAATTTTAGTAAATCAAGTCGTTGTGCCATCATTTGTTCATTTTCATTTAAAGAGGCAAGGTCCTTTTTTACTTTTGTATATTCGCGATAGATAGCTTGATATTCATTCAAGGCATTTTTAATTGTTTCTCCACCAAATTCATCCAGCAAATGGATATGGCTCTTTTCATTTAACATTTCTTGATTATCATGTTGACCATGAATATCGACTAGGGTTCTACCAATTTCCCGTAAAATCGTAATTGTGACAAGTTTACCATTTACACGACAGACACTTTTTCCAGTAGGATAAATATCCCTTTTTAACAACAACATACCCTCTTCAATTTCAATACCAAATTCAGAACATTTATCGATTGCTGGATGATCATCATCAATTAAAAACAAACCGTCAATTTCTGCTTTATCCGCACCATGCCGTACAAAATCAGACGAACCTCGTCCGCCCACTAGTAAATGAATTGCATCAATTATTATCGATTTTCCAGCCCCTGTTTCTCCTGTTAAAACAGTAAATCCCTTTTGAAAGGATACCGTCACTGATTCGATAATGGCAAAGTTTTTTATTGCTACTTCTGCTAACAACCGATTCCCTCTCCTTTTATTCAATTGTGTTGCTTTTCAATTTCAAATAATTAAAGGATTATTCCAACATACCGAAAAACTTTTCTTTAATTTTTTCTGCATTTTCTGGAGTATCAGCGATAATCAAACACGTATCATCACCGCAAACAGTACCTAAAATTTCATCCCATTCTAATTGATCAATTAAATTACCTACAGCATTAGCATTTCCTGGAATCGTTTTTAAGATAACTAAATGCCCGGCACTATTAATTTTAACAAAGGCATCGACTAATAATTTTTGGAGCTTTTCTAAAGAATTGTATTTTTGATCAGACGGTAAACTGTACTTATATAGTCCATCCTTAAATGGAACTTTTACTAGTCGCAACTCTTTTATATCGCGGGAAATTGTCGCTTGTGTTACTTGGAATCCCGCTTCCTGCATAAGTTCAACTAGCTCGTCTTGTGTTTCAATATTGTATTTCCCTATTAACTCACGAATTTTTAAATGACGTTGTAATTTACTTGTCAATTATTTCACCTGCTCTATTTCAATTAATTTATTATTAATATTAAAACTTTGTTTATGTTTGTACTTCTATTTTACAAAATTACATTCATTTAGGAAAAGGAAAATTTAGAAGTGTTAATACATAATGATTCTTACCTAGTTCATCAACCTGTTTATAATTATACACATTTATAAATGAACATAACATGTCCTACAAATAATAAAAGGAGGCTGATTTTGTGAACAGCCCCCCTAAAAATGAAATTAATCATTATTTCCGGTTTTTCCTTCTTTTAATTGCTCATGGGCAGATTGGACAACTTCTTTTACTGGAACGTTTAAAAAGTTCGTTCCTTCTACGCCATCTTCTTTTACATGCCATTTTAAATGAATTAAAAACTCAATATTTCCTTCACCACCGGTAATCGGTGAAAAGGTTAAGTCTTTGACATCGTATCCTTCCGAAAGGGCAAAGGCAATTATATCCTCTATTACTTGGATATGTACTTTCGGATCACGCACAATGCCTTTTTTACCTACTAAATCTCGCCCTGCTTCAAATTGGGGCTTAATTAAAGCAACAACATCACTGTCATCTACTAGTAATTTCTTCAATGGAGGTAACATTAGCTTTAATGATATAAAGGAAACATCAATCGATGCAAATTGTGGCATGTCACGTTCTAAATCTTCTGGTTTAATATAGCGGAAGTTTGTCCGTTCCATAACGATAACCCGTTCATCACTTCTTAACTTCCAAGCTAATTGGTTATATCCCACATCGATAGCATAGCTATATTTTACGCCATTTTGTAGAGCACAATCAGTAAAACCACCAGTTGAGGATCCTATATCAATCATTACTTTATCTTTAATTTTTAAATCAAATACTTTAAGAGCCTTTTCTAGCTTATAACCTCCACGAGATACGTAAGGCATTTTTTTACCTTTGATTGTAATTTCAATATCAACAGGAACTTTTACACCCGGTTTATCGAGACGTTCTTCTTTTGAAAAAACAATCCCTTCCATAATCGCTCGTTTAGCTTTTTCACGTGTTTCAAAAAGGCCACGTTCAGTTAGTATTACATCTAGTCTTTCTTTTTTTGCCAAAATTCTCAAGCCCTCTTTATTAAATTTTGTTTTTCATTTTTTATAGTTTTAACAATATTATCAGTCGTTAATCCTATTTCCTGCATAAGACTTTTGACATCGCCGTGTTCAATAAATCGGTCAGGTATACCCATCCGTTTAATTTCATGGTTTGTGTAACCATTGTCACAAGCAAATTCCAAAATACTACTTCCAAAACCACCTTGAAGGACAGCTTCTTCAATTGTTAAAATTGGAATTTGATCATTTAGGATACTATGCAACATTTGTTCATCAAGCGGTTTTATAAAACGAGCATTAACAACCCTCGTTTGGATACCATATCGTTCTAACATTTTCGCAGCTTCTAAAGCCATTGGGATTGTTGTACCGAACGTTATTATTGCATAATCTGTTCCTTCTCGCAATACTTCCCATGTACCTATTGGAATTTCCTTCCATTCTTCATCGAGTTCAACCCCATAAACATTTCCTCTTGGGAAACGCATTGCAATTGGTCCGTCATCGTAATTAATCGCCGTATAAATCATATGCTGCGCTTCATTTTCATCCTTTGGCATCATTAAGACCATATTCGGGATATGTCTTAAAAATGCGATATCAAAAACACCATGATGGGTTTCTCCATCAGCACCAACAAGACCTGCCCGGTCAATTCCAAGAAACACATTTAAATTTTGTCTACAAATATCATGGACAAATTGGTCGTATGAACGTTGTAAGAAGGTTGAGTAAATTGTTAAATATGGTTTCATACCTTGTGTTGCAAGTCCTGCTGCTACAGTAGCTGCATGTTGTTCTGCAATCCCAACATCAATGACTCGATCTGGAAATTCCTCTTGGAAGCCTTCTAATTTAGAACCTACAGTCATTGCTGGTGTAATAGCCACAATACGTTCATCAACCCTAGCTAGTTCCCTAACTGTTTCACTAACTAACTTGCTCCATGCAGGTTTACTGTCTACCGGTTTTATAAAATCACCGGTTTCAATTTTATAAGGTCCAGTACCATGCCATGTACCAACTTTATCGTTTTCGGCAGGTTTATAGCCCTTTCCTTTTTTCGTCACAACATGTAAAAGAACAGGACCTTCAGTTTTTTGGGCGTACTTTAAGTTCTCAAATAGGTCATCATAATTATGACCATCAATTGGTCCAAAATAAGTAAAACCCAACTCCTCAAAAAATACTCCGTTAATTAATAAGTATTTTAGACTATCTTTTAATCGTTCTGCAGTCTGAGCCATTTTACCGCCAACTGCAGGAATTTTTTTCAGTAACGCTTCTAATTCATCTTTTGCTCGGTTATATTTACCCGCGGAACGAAGTCGACCAAGTATATTATCTAGAGCACCAACGTTCGGAGCAATTGACATTTCATTATCATTTAGAATAACAATCATATTTGTCTTTTCGTGGCCAATATGGTTTAAGGCTTCTAAAGCCATTCCTCCAGTTAATGCACCGTCGCCAATAACTGGTACAATATAGTGATCTTCCCCTTTTAAATCACGGGCAATTGCCATTCCCATCGCTGCTGATAAACTAGTTGAGCTATGTCCTGTCTCCCATACATCATGAATACTTTCGTTCATTTTTGGAAAACCGGATAAACCTTTATATTGTCTTAAAGAATCGAAATCTTTAGCCCGGCCAGTTAATATTTTATGTACATAACTTTGATGACCAACATCCCAAATAATTTTATCCTTTGGACTGTTAAAGGCACGATGTAATGCAATTGTTAATTCAACAACCCCTAGATTCGGTCCAATATGCCCACCGGTTTTAGAAAGCGTTTTAATTAAAAAGTTCCGGATATTTAGACTTAGTTGTTCTAATTCCTTTTTTGATAAATCCTTTAAAAATGATGGATTTTCTATGGATTTAAGATCCATATTGGATCACTCACTTTCATTCGATTTCCTATTCTCCAGTATAATTTAGAATATCTTTAATTATAACACGATGTCAATAATCTAGATTTTTTCTACCTAATTCAGCATCGGGAAATCGTTAACGGTTTCTTTTGCCGATTAGTTCTGTGATAAATTTCAAGTAATTTCGTTCAATCGATAAGCTTTGTAAAATTTGTTCAGCCTTCAATAAATGGTCATTTAATTTTTCTTTCGCACCTTCCAGTGTTAAAAGTTTCGGATAAGTGCTTTTTTGTTTTTCAACATCGCGACCAATATTTTTCCCAATTAGTTCCATCGAACCTTCGATATCTAAAATATCATCACGAATTTGGAAAGCTAGACCAATATGAAAAGCATATTCTTCTAATTTCTTTAAAGTCTCTTCATCCGCATCAGCCATAATTGCACCTGCTCTAATACAAAAGGCTAATAAATTTCCTGTTTTATGTTTATGAATGTACTCTAATTGATTTAAATTTAATTCTTGATTTTCTCCTTCTAAGTCTGCAACTTGACCAGCAACCATACCTTCTGGACCAGCAGCTTTCGCAAGTTCACGAATAAGCGCTATTTTTTTATGTGCAGACAACTGTTCCATTTCTGCTAACACTTGAAAGCTGTAAGTTAACAATCCATCGCCAGCTAAAATGGCTGTTGCCTCACCGAATACTTTATGGTTCGTTGGTTTCCCTCTTCGTAGATCATCATCATCCATTGCTGGTAAGTCATCGTGAATTAATGAATACGTATGAATCATTTCCACGGCACAAGCTACTGGTAGTCCAATTAACGGATTCTTTTTAAAAGCTGATAAAGTGGAAAAAATAAGTAACGGGCGGATTCGTTTACCACCAGCTTGAAGCGAATAATCCATCGCATTTCGTAATGTTTCAGGTGTTTGCAGTGATTGAATATAGTCCTTAAGTTGAGTATTAATTGTTTCTATTTGGTCTTTCATATAATCTGGTATTTGCAACTTAGTCCACCTCATTAATGGAGAAGTTTTCCGTTTCACCATTCTCCTTTAAAATTTCTGTTAATTGTTCCTCAACATTTGTTAGTTTTTGATGACAAATCTTCGCTAATTCCATACCCTCTTTATATTTTGCAATAGCTTCTTCTAAAGGTACATCTCCTTCTTCTAGTGCTTCTACAACTTGTTCTAATTTTTCCATCGCTTCTTCAAAAGTCAACTTTTCTTTTTCACTCATTACTTACACCTTCTTTTCGTTCAACTATTTTTCCTTCGAGATGACCATCTTTTAATGTTACTGTTATTGTTTCACCGACATTGACATCTTCAATGCTTTTAATAATTTTTTGCTCCTTATTATAGGCAATACTGTAGCCTCTTTCCATAATTTTCAAAGGACTCAAAGCATTAAGTGTACTTAACTGGTTGGCAAAAGCTTGATTTTTTTGATTAACTGTCGTTGTTATAACACGATTTAAACGTCTATATAAAGCTTCAATTTTTTGTTTAGATAAATTTAATTGTGTCTCAGGTTGTTGTCTTTTTAAGCGTTGTTCCAAATGTATTAAAGACTGGTTTCCGTCTAATATTTTTTGTTTCATTAAACGATTTGCTTCATTAATTGTCCGATCTAAATGTTCAGCTTTTTGCGCATAAAGTTTTTCAGGATAACGAAAGGCATATGATCTTTGCAGTCTGTTTAATCGCTCTTTATAAAATGTTAATTTTTCTTTTGTCGCCCTCGTTATACGAACTTTATGATTTATAATTTTTTCAAATAAATCTTTAATATTTGGTACAGCTAATTCAGCTGCCCCTGTTGGAGTTGGAGCTCTCATATCGGCAACAAAGTCAGCAATCGTTGTATCAGTTTCATGACCAACAGCTGAGATAATTGGGATTTTTGAGGAGAATATAGCTCTTGCAACAATTTCCTCATTAAATGCCCATAAATCTTCAATTGAGCCACCACCACGGCCGACAATTAGTACATCTACTTCTTGCCTTTCATTTGCAGTTTCAATCGCTTGAACAATGGATGGTGCAGCTTGTGTACCTTGTACTAGTGCAGGATAAATCATAATTTTCGCGATTGGATATCTTCGTTTTATCGTAGTAATTATATCACGAATAGCCGCTCCTGTTCGAGATGTAATAACCCCAACAGTTTCTGGATATGGAGGTAATGGTCGTTTATGTTCTAATTTAAATAATCCTTCTTGTTCCAGCTTTTCTTTCAATTGTTCATAAGCTAAATATAACGCACCAATTCCTTCTGGTTCCATCCCTTTAACATATATTTGGTACTGTCCACTTGGTTCATATACGGTAACTTCACCATGTAATAAAACCGTCATACCATCCTCCGGTTCAAAACGAAGATTCCGTGCAGAGCTAGCAAACATAACCGCTGCAATACGAGCTTTTTTATCTTTTAATGTAAAATACATATGACCACTCGTATGTCGTTTAAAGTTAGAAATTTCACCTTTCACATAAATATTTTGCAAATGGGGATCAAAATCAAATTTTCGCTTTATATACTTAGTTAAGGCTTCAACTGTTAAATATTGTTTTTGTTTCATTGGAATTCCCCTTTAAATAGTTCCTTTGAAAATTAATTTCACATTATACTTACTACATTCTACTAAAAAAAAGAGTAGCAGTCACCTAATTAAGGAACTGCTACTCATACGTTTATTTACTTTTTTGTATTCTTTCTGCTGCTTTTAACGTATTTTGAAGAAGCATAGTAATTGTCATCGGTCCTACTCCACCAGGAACTGGTGTAATATAGGATGCTTTATCTTTTACTGCATCGTATAGAACGTCACCACATAAATTTCCATTTTCATCACGATTCATGCCTACATCGATGACAACTGCTCCATCTTTCACATGTTCAGCTGTAATGAAGTTCGCAATTCCTACAGCACTGACCAAAACATCAGCCTCTCTAGTTACACTCGGCAAATCCTCTGTTTTCGAATGGCAATAGGTTACTGTTGCATTTTTTTGTAATAATAATTGACCCATCGGCTTGCCAACAATATTACTTCTACCTACAACTACCGCTCTTTTACCAGTTAAGTCATAATTAATTTCTTCCAGCATAACCATAATCCCGTAAGGTGTACAAGGAATAAATCCATCTTCTCCAATTACTAATTTACCGACATTCACTGGATGGAAACCATCAACATCCTTTTCAGCACTTATCGTTTCAATTACAACTTGTGGATCAATATGCTTCGGTAAAGGTAATTGAACTAAAATACCATGTATATCTGTATTGTTATTTAATTCTTTAATTTTTCTAATTAAAAAATCTTCAGTAATGTCGCTATCATATTTTTGTAATAAAGAATACATGCCAACTTCTTCACAAGCTTTTTGTTTATTACGAACATAACGCTCACTAGCTTGATCGTCACCTACTAAAATAACCGCAAGCCCAGGTTGGATTCCTTTTGCCTTTAATTGTTCAACTTTCGCTTTAATTTCTTCTCTTTTTTTAGCTGCAATTTCTTTTCCGCTGATGATTTGGCCAGACATAGTAAACCCTCCTGTTAAATTAACGATTTAATTCATCTTTAATTTTTGATAAAACACCATTAATGAAACGTCCTGATTTCTCATCGCCGAATCGTTTTCCTAATTCGACTGCCTCGTTTATCGTTACAGCAATTGGTACATCATCAATGTATTTCATTTCACTTACCGCAATTCGTAGTACATTGCGGTCTACATTTGCTAAACGCGCTAATGTCCAATTTTCTAAATGTTTTGAAATAAGCTGATCGATTTCTTCTAAATGATTCATTGTATTAAAAAATAAGTCGTGTAAGAATGTTTCTTCACTAAATCCTTCTTCAACTATATGATCTAAAGCTGTTTCTGGATCATTCTTTCCTACATCAACTTTAAACATTGCCTGTAATGCTTTTTCTCGGGCTGCCCTTCTACTCATATGAGACATACTCCTTCTTATGTATAAATAAAATTTAAGATTTAATTGTATTAAAAAAGTTTTCTAATAAAACACACAAAAAATAATATCACAATTCCCTTGAAAAAGAAAATACAGTTAGAAGAATTTCGCAAAAGAAAACAAAGCAGGTAAAATACCCTGCTTTGTAAACGTTTTTTTATTCTTCTTCTTTATTATCCTCTAAGTTTTCAAAATTAACATTCACAATATGAATGTTAACTTCATCTGTTTCTAATCCTGTCATGTTAAGTAATGCTTGACGGATATTATCTTGAATTTGTTGAGCAACCTTTGGAATAGAAACTCCATAATTTAATACACAGTAAACATCAATTTTAATTTGATTGTCAGATAAATCTACGCGAATACCTTTTCCGTGATTTTTTCTACCGAATCGTTCAGCAACACCAGCTGCAAAATTACCTCTCATTGTAGCGACGCCTTCAATTTCAGACGCAGCAATCCCAGCAATTACTTCAATAACTTCAGGTGCAATTTCAATTTTACCTAATTCGTCTTGCACCATTTCTAATGCATTATGTTCTGCCATTATGTACACCACCTTACTTATTATTTTTCATCACATCATACATTTCTAAAAACTTCGTATTAAATTCACCACTGACAAAGGCAGGATGCTGTAACACTTTTTGATGGAAAGGAATTGTCGTATGAACACCGTCAATAACAAATTCGTCTAACGCACGTTGCATGCGAGCAATTGCCTCTTTTCTTGTCGGTGCATGGACAATAAGTTTTGCAACCATTGAGTCATAGAATGGAGGTATCGTATATCCTTGGTAACACGCAGAATCCACACGTACACCCATTCCTCCTGGAACTAAGTATACATTAATTTTTCCTGGTGATGGCATAAAATTTTTCTCAGGATTTTCCGCATTGATTCGACATTCAATTGCCCAACCGTTAAAAGTAACATCTTCTTGCTTAACAGATAATGGTTCTCCACTTGCAATACGAATCTGTTCTTTTATTAAATCAACGCCTGTAATTAATTCAGTAACAGGATGCTCAACTTGAATTCTTGTATTCATTTCCATGAAATAAAATTGTTTGTTTCGATAATCAAATATAAACTCAATGGTACCTGCACCGGTATAATTGACAGCTTTGGCTGCTTTAACAGCTGCTTCTCCCATTTTATTCCGTATTTCATCATTTAATGCAGGAGAAGGTGCTTCTTCGATTAGCTTTTGTAATCTTCGTTGGACAGTACAATCCCTTTCTCCTAAATGAATGACATTACCGTAATTGTCTGCTAAGACTTGTACTTCAACATGGCGAAAATCTTCAATATATTTTTCTAAATAAACACCTGGGTTACCAAAGGCTGTTAATGCTTCTTGTTGAGTAATATTAATACCTTTAATTAATTCTTCTTCATTATACGCGACTCGTATACCTTTACCACCGCCGCCTGCTGTCGCTTTAATAATCACTGGATACCCGATTTCTGAGGCAACTTTTTTCGCTTCCTCAACATCTTCAACGATTCCATCAGATCCTGGAACAATCGGTACACCTGCTTGTCTCATTGTTTCTCGGGCAACGTCTTTCGTTCCCATTTTTGCAATAGCTTCTGCAGTCGGACCAATAAACGTTAGTTGACATTCTTTAACAAGGTTCGCAAAATTTTCGTTTTCAGCTAAAAAGCCGTATCCTGGATGGATTCCATCACACCCTGTTAATGTTGCCGCACTTATAATATTTGCCATATTTAAATAACTATCCTGAGATTGTTTCGGACCGATACAAATTGCTTCATCCGCCATTTGAACATGGAGTGCTTCACCATCTGCTTCTGAATAAACCGCAACCGTTTCAATCCCAAGCTCTTTACAAGCACGGATAATTCGTACGGCAATTTCACCTCTATTAGCAATTAATATTTTCTTTAACACAGTACCACCTCTTAATTTGTCTTCACTAAAAACAGAGGTTGACCAAATTCAACTAATTGGCCATCTTCAACAAGAATTTCAACAATTTCTCCCTCTACTTCTGCTTCAATTTCGTTAAATAATTTCATCGCTTCTACAATACAAACAATCGTGTCTGAGTTTACTTTATCGCCAACTTTTACATATGGCTCGGCATCTGGATTTGGTTTACGATAAAATGTACCGACCATTGGTGATGTAATTTTATGTAAATTTTCATCAACTACTGCACTTGTTTCTTCTTTTGCTTCAACTTGTTCAACTTTTGGTTGAGCTTGAACTTCAACTGACGGAGTTGCTTGTTCAACTGGTTGAGTTACAGGTTGAGCTACACTAGCTACAGCTTCTACTTCTTTCGTTACTGGTTGTTCATTAACGACAACAGATTTATTTTTTTTCATCGTTATTTTTAAACCATCATGCTGTAATTTAAATTCATCGAGACTAGATTGATCCACAAGCCTAATTAGTTCACGAATTTCTTGTATTTTTAACATAATGACACCCCTTATAGATTACTAAAAATTAGTACTAGCTATTAAAACTATACGATATAATTTTATTTTAGTCCAATAGGAATGTAAATATATTCTTTACAAAATAAATACAAGTTTAATCAAATTTGATTAAACTTGTATTATTATACAAATCTATTTTTAAATATTTATTTTGTTTCTTCTTCATTATTTTCATAAGCAACAGATACGAATGAGCTACCAATTTCCTTTTTTACTATTTTAATAATTTCATTGGCATTCGCTTTTGTAGGTTCCATGCCTTTAACAGTAACTAAAACTTCATCATCTTCAACTTGCACAAGGGCATCTTCATAACCAAGGTTTGAAACAATTAAAGATTCCACTAGTTTTTCTTTATCCGCAATTTGCTGTATGCGTTCCATCTCATCCTTTGCAGCGCTTTTTTCAGCTGCAGATAATTCATTGGATCCTGCCATTTGTTGCAATTCTTCTAATTTTTGACTACGTTCATCTATCATTTGTAGACGAATTTCCTCAAACACTTCATCTTTAGATACTTGGGTAATTGTCGTATTTGTTCCCTCATCTGTATTTTCAGCATTTTGCTCATTATCTACACTAGCTACATCGTTTTTTGGTGGTTCTGCCGTTATATAGTAGACTGATAAAACAACGACTAAACTTAACATGGTTAATAACCATACCGTTTGTTTTTTTAACATCATCAATACTCCCTCCATATTAAATTTGATAAATTTATTATTTATAATTAAATATTAAACTTTTATTTTTTAGCTAAAACAGATACACGATGACTTGGCACATCTAAAACCCGCATTACCGCTTCAATAATAGATTTTTTCACTTGAATATTGTCAGCACCTTTTGCCACTACTAGCACCCCGCGCACTTGGGGTTTTTCAGTTTCACTTACAAGCGGTATTTCTTTATCTCCTTCGCGAATAACGACAATCTGTTCCTCTGTGGACTGATCTTCCACCTCTCGTTTTCCACCGTTTGAATCGGTTTCACTCGTAATTTGTTTCTTATTAATCAAATTTTTCTCATAAACTTTCTTTTCAGTTGATTCAAGATTTACTACTATCGTAACGTCCTCTACCCCAATAGCAGATTCTATCGCTTCTTTTAAACGATTTTCAAAATGTTCCTCGTATTCTCGCATCGTTGTTGGTTGATTAGTTGCCTTGCCAAATGTTTCCACTTCCTCTATCGGCTCTTCGTCTTCAGATGTTACAGGGACTGGATTCGAGGACAAATTATTTTTATTGGAAAAGAAATTGCTAATTAACATAAATGCAATACCAACAACTAGCACAATGATAAAATAATGTTTTTTTGTTAATTTTTGATCTCCATTAAAGGAAAGTAAGTTTTTCAAAAATGAAAGCGGTCCTTTTTCTTCACTCATTTTTAGTTTTGCCCCCTTTCGATCGTAATCGCAAGCTTCTCCATATCCACCTCCCACTTGTCAGCTAGAAAACGGGCGATTGGTTCTATATCAGCTTCAAGCTCCTTTTCATCAGGTTGACTTAAATTAATTTTTACTTCATCAATTAATTTTACGACTTGTTGTTCTTCGGCTGCCTCTACTAAAGTTATTTGAATGCTTAATAGATTTTCCATTACATCTTCAAATTGCAAGGCGGTTTCGTAATCTTCATTGATCACTACTTCTACTTCACTAAATTGATAATCAAATTGTTCCATCAACTCCTTTTCCGTCATTTCTGCTAATTGGACAGCCGTTTGTTCTAAAATATATGCATTTTGTTCAGCTTGTATTTCTATTTTCTGATTTTCTATTGAATTTTCTATGTTTGCATTTGTATTTTCGTCAAAAATTGAGGTTGCACTTTTTAATAAATCTTCAATATCCGATGAAAACAATTTAAAGATTGGACTTAAAATAATTGTTATGAGCAAAAGTCCGATGACCATTTTCACATATTTTTGTAGGGAGGTTTGCGGTAATAATAGTTCAACAATAGCCGCTAAAATAATAAATAAAAGTATATTCGTTATCCATTCTGTTAAAAAATCCATTTCAACACCTGCCTTATCGGACCATTAATGTTATATTTCCTGCTAAAATTATGACCGTAATACTTAAGAAAAACATGATCGAAACGATTCCTAAGGCAGCGAATAGATAAATGATACTTTTTGAAATAATATCAAGACAGGTAATTATCGGTCCTCCACCTAAAGGTTGTAAAAGCGCAGCTGAAAATTTATACACAAATGCAATAATTAATATTTTCAACGCTGGAAATAGGACGATAAATAGTAGGATGCCAACACCAGCAAGTCCAATTGTATTTTTTAAAATAATTGAAGCGCTGATAACCGTATCGGCGGCATCGGTAAACATTCTCCCGACGACAGGAATAAAATTACTAGTCGCAAATTTTGCGGTTTTAATGGCAATGCCATCAGCAACTGCTGTAACTGAACCTTGAATCGATACAACACTTAAAAACACGGTCATAAAAATACCTAGTAGTCCAATACTCCAGTTCCGTAATAAACTCGCTAATTTAGTCGCCTTATAATTCGTTGTTAATGTGCTAACAATGCTTAACAAGACGGATAAAAATAGTAACGGTAAAACAACCTTGTCCACAAATATGCCACTAATATTCGTTAAAAATAAAATGACCGGGTGAAAAAATCCTGCTGAAATGATACTTCCACTCGTGGCAATCAATGCAAGGAGTAGCGGGATAAATGCAATTGTAAAACTGATCATTTGCTGAATCGCATCTGACGCGTACGTAATCGCTGAATGAAAACTGTTTAATGCAAGGATCATTAAGACCATAAATATAACTGCATATGCAATCTTACTAACGGTCGTAGTTTCGAAGGCGTTTTGTAAGGATTGTAGAAACATACTTAAAATTGTTAATAAAATTAATGTTCCTAGTAACTTCCCGTTTAAAATAAGTTCATGAAAAATATATTTAATGGCTCCTAACGTTATTTCTTTAAAGGAGAATTCTCCAGCCTGTTTAATATATTCAACGACGCTTTGTTTTTCGACCCCAGGTAAAAAGCCACCATATTTATCAATCACTTCATTCCAAAAACTTTCAATTTCATGGAAATCCATCTTATCAATTTGTTCGTTAACTAAATCCATTGCATTTACTGGATCTTCTCCGTTATATGTTTCTGATTCGTGCGAATTTGCAACGGAACGAACTGGAAAAAAAATCATAAACATGATTCCAATTATTAGGGAAAGCAGCCAAATCCTTTGCTTCATCTTTTCACCTCAAAATAAGTGTTCGTGCAACTCTTAAGATGGAATCATTTTTATAATCATTTCAATTAAGATGGTTAATATTGGCACCGCCATTGCTAAAATAACGATTTTACCAGCCATCTCAATTTTAGATGCGATTGAACCTTGACCCGCATCCTTTGTTATTTGTGAGGAAAATTCCACGATATATGCAATGCCGATGATTTTTAAAATTGTTTCAACATAAACCGAATTTACATTGGCATTAATCGCAATCCTCTCAATCATTTGGATTATCATATATATTTGATCGATTAAATAAAGAAATATTACACAACTAGTAAATACGACTAGAAGAAATGCGATATTTGCCTTTTGCTCCTTTAAAATTAAAGCTAAAAAGGTGGCAACTAAACCAATTCCGATGATTTGTAAAATATCAATCGAAAAGCCCCCCTCTAACCGTTGAAGTAAAACACCGATTTAATTTTTTGAAATAAATCATTAACAATAGTAGCAACTTGAAAAAGTATATAAATGAAACCAATGAGCACAACCCATTGGGAGTATTCCTTCTTTCCCGCCTGATCTAAGATGGTAACTAAAAATGCAACAATGATTCCGACTCCAGCTATTTTAAAAATTACATCTACATCGATGCCCATCGCATTTCCTCCTAATCACAAAACATCTACATTAATAAAATGATAATGAACAGTCCGATTAAAAAGCCTAAATTCCGAAACATTTTCCCGTAAGAAGCTTGTTTTTCCCTTGCTTCATCTTCTTCTCGCTCTAAATGTGTTAAAGCTAAGCGAATCTGCTTTTGTTGTTGCATTAAGTCATGCTTTCCTAACGTTTCCCCGAATTGCTTTAAAATTTCTAGTTCCGTTGTTTTAAATGCTGTACGTTTCCACACTACTTCTAAGGCTTTATTCCACGCATCACTCGCCGTTGTGTCGGCTTTTATTAAATTCATCGCAAAATAATCAAAAATTTCACTGACAGGTCTGCTTATTTGTTTGGCAATCCTTCTAGAGGCTTCATGAAGCGGGGCATGTCCATACATAATTTCAGCTTCAAGACTTTGTAAAGCAGATCTTAAGATCCGTAGTTGCCTCGTTCGTTCGGATAACGCTTTAGATGCTTCAAAACCAATCCAACTTGTAGCAATGATGATACAGATCGCTCCGATGATTTTAATCATGTAACAACACTCGCTCTTCTTACTAGTTCTTTTCCATTTTCATCTTTTATACTTACGACTGTGCCTGGGCCCTTTCCACGAGAAAGTTCAATAAAACGATTAAATATTTTTTGGTCCAATATCGGTTTTAATGTTGGTCTTTGTAAAATGTCTTTATATGAATCTCCATGAGTTGTCATTATTAAGCAGATACCAGCGTGCACCGCTTCTAAAATCGCCTCAGTATCTTCTTTTCTCCCTATCTCATCAACTACTAAAACATCAGGACTCATTGACCGAATCATCATCATCATTCCTTCCGCTTTCGGACAAGAATCCATCACATCAACTCGATTTCCAAAGGTTAGTTGTGGAACACCTCCAACACTTCCAGCAATTTCACTTCTTTCATCAATTATCCCGACTTTAAGTGGAGGAATATTACATTTTTTATCTCCAATCGAAATAACCCTCGCCAAATCTCTTAACAATGTTGTTTTTCCCGTTTGTGGTGGACCAATTATCATCGTATTTTTCCATTTTGCTTGATAAAGATAAGGGATCCACTTTTCTGAAATTCCTATTTTTTCCTTTGCCACGCGAATATTGAACGAAGCTACATCACGGATTGCTTTTACAAACCCTTTTTCCAATATGACTCTGCCTGCTAATCCGATTCGATGTCCACCTTCTACTGTGATATAACCCCTTTTTAATTCCTCATCCAACATATAAAAAGAGTGTTGACTAAGTTTATTTAAAAGCTGTTCCGCATCTTGTGGTTTAACAATATAGGAGAGAAAAATTGCCTTTTGATTAGCGATTACTTCGATTGGCCGATTAATGCGGATACGAATTTCTTCGACTTTTCCTAAAAGTTCTTTTGGAAAATTATTAAATTGTTCTTGAATTGATTTTGGTAGTAGATTGATAATCTTTTGCATAAATTGAACCTCTCCTATTGACAGATTCTATTTGACTTTTCTATTTAAATATATTTCTCCTTTGGACAAAGTATGACTATTAATTAAATAATTGCAGATGTAACCTGGAGTTTACCTATATTGTTTAGATAATTTTGAGCGGAAATTTAACAATGAGGATCATATTGAGAGAATGAAATTTGAGTACAAAAAAAGACCGTCCGTTTGAATGGACAGCCTTTCACTTTCTCATTATTAAGCTCTAGAAACGTATGTTCCATCATTTGTGTTAACGACAATTTTGTCTCCTACGTTAACAAAGAATGGAACTTGAACTACATAACCAGTTGATAACGTTGCTGGTTTTGAACCCCCTGAAGCAGTATCACCTTTGATTCCAGGTTCTGTATCAACTACTTCTAATTCAACCGTATTTGGTAATTCAACACCAAGTGTTTCACCTTGGAACATAATTAAATGAACTTCCATGTTTTCTTGTAAGAAGTTTAATTCATGTTCAATTTGTTTTTCCGGTAATTCAACTTGTTCATAGTTATCCATGTCCATAAATACATGGGTATCACCACTTGCATATAAATACTGCATTTTACGGTTATCAATTTGTGCTTTTTCTACTTTTTCACCTGCACGGAAAGTTTTTTCTTGAATATTTCCAGTACGTAAGTTTTTCAATTTGGAACGAACAAAAGCCGCACCTTTTCCTGGTTTTACGTGTTGGAAATCAACTACACGCCAAATTCCACCATCAACTTCGATAGTTAATCCTGTTTTAAAATCATTTACTGAAATCATAAAATAATATCCTCCTACAAACTACAATATGATTAATTCTTTTGTTGAATGAGTAAGGCGTTCATTACCGTTTTCTGTGATTAATAAATCATCTTCGATACGAACACCGCCTATACCTTCTAAATAAATTCCAGGTTCACAAGTGACTACCATTCCTGGTTTTAAAACAACATCGGAACGGAAGGAAAGTCCGGGTCCTTCATGCACCTCTAAGCCAATACCATGACCAGTAGAATGGCCGAATTGAGGTCCATATCCTTTTTCAGTTATGTAATCACGACAAATTGCATCTGCCTCTTTTCCAGTTATACCAGCACGAATTTGTTCGACACCATTAAGTTGAGCACCTAGAACAATATCATAAATTTCTTTCATTTGTTCAGAAGGTTGACCCACAGCAATTGTTCGCGTAATATCCGATACATAACCTTCATAAAGTGCACCGAAATCTAGAGTAACCATTTCTCCAGCTTCAATAACTTTGTTTGATGCAACACCATGTGGGAGAGCTGATCTTGCACCTGAAGCTACAATAATATCAAATGAAGAGGATGTTGCACCACTTTTTCTCATAAAAAATTCCAATTCATTTGATACTTCCAACTCAGTTTTACCTGGTTTAATAAAGTCTAATATGTGTTTAAAGGCTGCATCTGCAATATCTGCAGCGACTTTAATTAGTTTTAGTTCTTCTGGTGTTTTTATTAAGCGCAAGTTTTCAATAAGACCTGATGTAGGTATAAATTCTGTTGAAAGCTCCTTTACATAAATTTGATAAAGAGCATAAGTTACATCTTTCTCTTCGAAGCCTAAACGCTTAATTCCTTTTTCTTTACAAATACGAGCCACTTCATGGGGAATTGACCCATTATGTTGCACAACTTCGAAACCAATACACTCATTTTTCGCCTGTTCAGTATAACGAGAATCAGTAATAAAATATGCACCTTCTTCTGTTATAAGTGCAACGGAAGAATCACCTGTAAAATTTGTCACATAACGAACATTATATAAGTCCGTAACGAGTAGCGCATCAATATCTGATTCAGAAAACGCCGTACGTAACCGATTTAATTTTTCCATTTACTTCTCTCCCTACTATAAAATCACAACACATATTTTACCATATATTCAATCATGTTAACTACTTTTTTCCACTTCTTTCATCTCTTGATTCTTTTCACGCTCCATGTGCGCATTATATTCGTACGAAATGGAATATCCGACAAATAAACCGAATAATAAATAAATACAAATCATACTCACAATCGTATTAAACTTTAATTCACTAATATGATTTAGACTAGGAAAAAGTGGGTTTAAAACAAAAAACACAAGAACAAAAAGAATTGCTCCAAAAAGTAAACCAGACCAAATATTAAGCATATTTCTTAATGTAAAGTAATATAAAAACGCTGCACCGATTCCTAAAATTCCTAATATTAATAATGAAACTACAACACCAATCCAACCCGTTCTCCAATCACCAACAGCCCACATTTCTAAAACCGTGTTTGGACCAATTTCCGAAAACTTAAAGAAATGAGCAAATAAGGCAATTGCTCCCCAAAAAAGTCCGCCAATAAAGCCTGTGATTGCAGTTGTGGCCGTAAGAGATAATGATTTTGCTTGCTGATTTTGGTTTGATTTTTTTTCGTCCATAAATCACACCTCCAAATGTAGTATGTCCCTTTTAGCTTAGATTTACATAAATCAGGTGATAAATGTAGAGGTTTTGTCGTTTTTTATGTAAAATAAATTTAGAAACGTAATACAATTAGTATTAAGTATCGCTCCATTCTAGGTAGTTTTTCTGCTCGCACTCTTTCCCCTAAGTCAATTGATTTAGGAAAATAACTTTATCTCTTATTAGATTCAAGCCACCAATCCCCACACCCAACATAAATAAAATAGTGTAATAATCTTTTTTTCAAAAACAGAAGGATTTATTTGTTTTAAAAAGAATTGATAAAATTAAGGATAATGGTTTAAATTATATAATTTTTGCTCATGATTCAAAGTAGGAGGTGGTTATGAATGAATAACAAAGTAGGTCATTTGTTATTTGTTGGTTTAGTATCGTTTGCGATTATTGGATTACTTATTAGAATAATTACTGATCCGACGTGGATTATCCGATTTATCCTCATATCAGCTGTAATGATCGGGATATTCTATTTTATTATGACAAAATTTGTATTAAAAAGTAGCCCTACCTTTAATAAAGAGCAAATGGCCTTTAAAAAAGCTGCCAAACTATCTAAAAGAAAGTATAAAAAAAGTCCGAAACAACCTACTTATAATAAGAAAAATGCAATTCGAAAACGAACTGCATCATCAACTCATTTAACTGTAATTGAAGGTAAAAAAGGGAAGAAAAAGAATCGCGCATTACATTGAACAACTAACGTATTTTTAATATGTCCATTTTTTTAAAAACTTAATAGTTTGTTCTCTACCAATATTAACTAATTCTTGTTTTTTCGCATCCGTTAACGTAAATTCTGTTGCTACTATTCCATCTGTAGGGATAAAGACGATATTTTTTTCATGTTTTCTAGAAATATAGCGAGCATCGTGAGCATCCATCATCGTTGTAAAAAGGGCTTCAAACATTTGTAAAGCATTGTTTATTTCATTAGGTGGTATACTTTGATAATCTGGACTTAATTTTAATCCAAGTACAGGTCTACGTTTCTTTACATTTTCCTTATCAAATAACCACATTGGAAAATTACTTAGTACTCCACCATCAACAATTATAATCTTCCCTTTATTCGTTTTTAGAAGAACCGGTTCAAAAAAATACGGTAAACTACAACTCATTCGTATAGCTTTAGCAACGGGGAAACTTTCAAAAGGAATATCATATTTGTGTAAATCATCAGGAAGAATAACGATGCTCCCATTCGTTAGGTCAGAGGCTACAACTCGTAAAACACCAGGCGGTAAATCTCCAAAGGTCTTGACGCCTTTTTTTTTGAGTCGTTCGGAAATCCAATCTTCTAACGCCTGACCAGTATAAAGACCTAGTCGCCAATAGATTGGTAACCATTTAATAAATTTAAAGGGAAATATTGACCGCTTATTATCAAGTATTTGGTTTGCATCTAATGAGTTTAATTCATGATACATTTCTTCAGCGTTATACCCTGCTGCAATCATTGCTGCGACTATGGAACCTGCGCTTGTACCTGCAAGTCTTTTAAACTGATATCCTCGCTCTTCCAACACTTGATATGCACCGACAAAAGCTAAGCCTTTAATACCCCCTCCAGAAAACACACCATCAATTTTCAAGCTATCCGCCTCCATTTCTGCTGTTTCACTATTTCATATGTAATCAAATTTTTGGGAATTTAGTACAGCGGACGAACTAATTTTAAATACTCATAGATCGGACATACAAGAAGAATCGAAAACATTTTTTAAAATACATTATCTAGATCGCGTTTTTTTCAAGTTAAAAAAGAGGTCAACCATTTGGTCAACCTCTGAATATTAGTTTATAAGCCGCATTTTAATTGTACACCGCAGTTATCACAAGTGTTACAACCGCCAATATCTTTCACTTTACCTTTTCGACATACAGGACATGTGTCGCCAATTTCAGAACCAATTGATACATCGGTAGAACGAACATCATGAATCGTATCTACAAGAACTACCCTCGGTTCCTCCACATCAACATCTGCCTCTGTATCATTTGAATTTTCTTCCGTTGTTAATGTTAATACTTGTGTATCACGGCTTCCATCAACATAAACAGTTCCGCCTTTTGCTCCACCTTTATATAAACGCTCATATACTTTTTGAACTTGGCTTACAGTATATCCTTTCGGCGCGTTTACAGTTTTACTGATGGAACTATCTACCCATCGTTGGATGACGCATTGAACATCCGCATGGGCTTCAGGAGTTAATTCCATTGCCGATACAAACCATTCAGGTAAGTTGTCAGCAGAGGCTTCAGGATGTTTATCTAAATACTCTTGAACAATTTCAGCATTTACTTCAATAAATTTACCTAAACGGCCACTACGGTAATATTTAAAGGAGAAGTAAGGTTCAAGTCCGGTGGATACTCCAACCATTGTTCCAGTGGATCCAGTCGGAGCAACGGTTAACAAGTGTGAGTTACGAATTCCGTGTTCTAAGATTGCTTGTCTAATATCTTCAGGCATTTTTTTCATATAGCCTGTTTCGATAAAGGCTTTTCGTAAAGCTTTTGTTTCTTCTTCCGTTTCACCAACTAAGTAAGGGAAACTTCCTTTTTCTTTCGCTAATTCAACGGACTCACGATATGCTGTTGTCGCAATTGTTTCAAATACTTTATCAACAAGTTCGTTACCTTCTTCAGATCCATAAACCTTTTCACAGTAGATAAGTAAATCAGCTAACCCCATTACGCCAAGTCCAACACGTCGTTCGCCTAGGGCTTGCTTTTTGTTTTCTTCTAAGAAATATGGAGTCGCATTTATAACATTATCTTGCATACGGACGCCCACTTTGACCGTTTGTTTTAACTTTTCAAAGTCAACTTCCTTCGTCTTTTTGTCCACCATATTCGCTAAGTTTATCGCTGCCAAGTTGCAGACACTAAAAGGTGCGAGGGGTTGCTCACCACAAGGGTTCGTTGCTACAACTTTTTGTCCGTAAGCTTTAGCGTTAGTCATGTCGTTTGCATTATCGATAAAGAAAATTCCTGGTTCAGCAGAATATGTCGCACAAATATTAATTAATTGCCATAATTCACGGGCTTTAATTTTACGGTATGTGCGCACTTTGTAACCCATTTTTTCCCATTCGCGAACATCGCCAACTTCATGCCATTTTTCGTTATAAACTTTCATTTCATCTGGATTATATTTTTCAACATCTGGGAAACGAAGTTCGTAATAATCATCGTTTTCAACAGCTTCCATAAATTCCTTTGTCAAACAAACAGAAATATTAGCTCCTGTTAAAAACTCCGGATTATTTACATCAAAAGTTCCACCAACGCGTAATTTTTCCTCCGCATCTTTAATGATTTCTTCTGTAAATCCACCATATCCTGGAATATGTTTAAAGTTAACAATGCTTTGATACATTGTTCGTTCTTTTTCAGTAAGCGGAATGAATTTTAATTTCTCTTGAGCAAGACTAATAATTTGCTCATCCTTTGAATTTTCGATTAAGAAACGTAAAATTCTTGGATTTTGCATTTTTGAGATAATGAATTCAATAATATCTGGATGCCAATCTGCTAGCATTATCATTTGTGCTAATTCCATTACGTTGATTCGCTACATCAACTCTCTATGTCACCATAGAGTTTAGACCATATTTTGTATCTACACGATACCCTCGCGCTTCGAGATCGCTTGATCCCTACTTTATTACTCTATATTGTCCTTTTTCAATAACTCAGCATTACTATTTGAATGGTTTGATTCATATTTCATATTAAATTTAATCCGAAGTTCAGAAGGTATAATTGATAAAAATGATTTAACAACACTGTAGAAAATTTTAAAATTGGTAGCATTTATATATATCCGGAAAAACTCTACATTTTCACTTTTTTTGCTGTTAATTTCATGAAGTGTTGTATCTATTCCGAATCGTTCTTTAAACATCTTCCGAATTAAGTTATTCTCAAACTTTGAATAAGTTTGTGTGTTTAAATATGCAAACCTTTTTACTTTATTTTCTTTGACTGACACATATAAATAACCTTTATCTAAGTACCATAAAAGTATCCCTAATGGTGTTATTCGTTTTAGAACATAGGTAGAAATGATTTTTTTATTGTTGGAATCAACTACTCTGTTATTTTCAAAATGTCTACGGTCTGGAACCCATATTTTTAAAAAATTGATCTTTCCAGCATCATCTTTCTGAATAACGTGCTTTATTTTTTGCGACTTGCAAAATTGTTCAAGCCACTGAACATAAAACTTTTTCTTTTCGGACCATTTAATATGAATCACACCATTTTTATAAAAACCATTGCCTAGTACTAAGCCATATAATGCATAGTTAATTTCTTTTTTGCTAAGTTTTAATTTCATAGGGGAATCCTCCCTCAATTTACATAGAGTAATAAATTGGTCGTTGAACCTTCTCCCTAGGGAAACTTATGCCCTTTAGGAGCTTGGCTGCTGGTTGTCTTTATTTCGCTCCTGATTTTTCGACCTTCACGTTTACCGTTTCCGGTTCCGTTGTGGTTCAGAAGCTACATTTGATGCAATTGTTTGTCGAACAAAACTAATGTTATTTTTTATATCATCTTCCCAAAATCTTAGGATTGAATAACCATTGTTTTCTGCTATACGGTTTTTTTCTAGATCATTTTTTTGTCTTTCGATTTGCCATTCTTTTAGATTTGGGTAAAACTTCGGATTAGCATGCCAATAATCTCCATCACATTCAATTATTATTTTGTAATCAACTAACAAGAAATCATATTGATGATTCTGGAGAACGAAGGAATATTTATAATTCAAATCCAATTCTTGTAATAAATTTTCCATAATTTTTTCAATAGATGTTTTTCTAAAAGAACCGTTTAAAAATTGATTAAGAGCTGCTCTCCTAATTTTTTCGATTGTTTCTTTTGAGTAAACTCCTGTTTTCCCACTATTCCATGAAGGAGTTTTATTTTTCCTTCTAGTAGCAGCAGTTTTATTAATAATCCTCTGGAATCGTTCTTTCTTTTCTTCATTGCTCATTTGCGCATGCCATTGAGTAATTTTTTTCGATTTTAATTTAAGACTACACTCATGGCTACATGTTTTAACTCTTAGGTCCTCATTTATAAATAACTTTTTGCATTCTTGACATCTTCTTTTACGATTCTTTCTTGGATATTTACAAGATTTATTCTCACAATATTTCTTTGGCTTCCATCTATTTTTATGATGACTAGTATCAATTTCAACTAAATTTTTACAGTCTTCCCTTTGGCACACTATATCTTCTTTCTTGTAAAAATATTTTTTCAGATAAGTTGGCAAATCTATATTATGGTCATTCATTAAATGCTTAGTAAACTGACCAGCCATATTATTTCTCATTTCTATTCCGCATAGCAAACAATTTTGTTTTTCTTTTGGGCTATAATATTTCAAACCCATCACCACATTCCTTTATCTTACAAACAATTACATCACTGTAAAGAGTTTCCAGCAATTCACGAGGTTTTTTTATAGACGAGGCACACGTTATGCTACTTTACCACGTCTTGAGCCACCTTGCTCAACTAAATGAGTCAATTTGGCGATGTCATCTAGCCATGATACAGAACCACTTGATTTACCATTTACACCTCTTGCAAGTGTGTTTCTTGGTCTTAGAGTGGAACCATTTGTACCTACACCACCGCCACGACTCATAATTTCCATGACCTTTTTCCGGTGTTCAGAAATACCTTCACGAGAATCGTGTACAAATGGCATAACGTAACAGTTAAAATACGTTACTTCTTTTCCAGAACCTGCTCCGTATAGAACACGCCCTGCAGGAACAAAGTTCAGTTGTACTAGTTCTTCATAAAACTTATTAAACCATTCTTCTCTTAATTCAGGTGTTTCTTCTACTTCTGCAAGTCCAGCTGCATTTCTTTTCGCAATTTGTTCATAGTACACTTCAAGCGGTTTTTCAATTACATCTAATGAACGTGTAATTATTCCTGATTCTGCTTCCTCTGGATCTTCTAATACATGGCGATACTCTTCATCAACTAGAACTTGAGCTTTATTCCCTTCCCAATCAATACTTAAAATAAAACCAAGTCCGCGAGCAGGGAATTTTGTGTCTTCTTTGATTGTCAACACAACAAAATCGCCTTCAGTTAAAGTTAACTTTTCAGTATCTTTAAAAGAATAGCGATCCAACATAACAAGTCTTGAGACACCTTTATATGTGATATTCATGTCATCTGTAATTGGAAAAACTTGTGGGAAAAGTCGTATTGCTTCATTCAATTTTTTTACATTGATCTTTGGCTGATTCGTAAACGTTACCGCCATACATCCATCTCCTTTACAATGAAAAAAATCACTATGTCGATTCTAGCTGTCTATCATTTTGTATACTTAAGATAACATAATAAAAACAACAAATCAACATATAGTGTTGTTTTATTTTTAAAAACACTATATATTGTGCCATACACACATTTCATATATTGTGTCAATGATTTAATATTATAAAAGGGAATTTATAAACGAAGGTATTTTTAAATATTTTTTCAATTTGATAAGGAGTTATGAGGTGTATTTAGAGGGTATTTAAAATTAATAATCAATCTATTAAAAAGTCATACAAATTATCTATTGGATTAAAAACCGACTTTTTTAGTCTATCATATTTTTTATATTTGGACAAACAAACTATTTTTTGAGTTTGAGTCAAGTATTTATAGGCAGTTTTTTTTCACAACTTAAATTTGAAAGCGGATTCAAACTCTTAGGATACTCTCTTGGTAAGAA